>JACZYD010000100.1 GCA_022571255.1 Bacteroidota bacterium | reverse complement strand
CGAGAACAACTTGAGAAATACGATCCGGATTTTCAAGTACCTCGAGGTGCGTCGCGGAGGACCCGATCGTGGAAACAATGCCTTCGCCGACTCTCGCGATGATGGTTTCCTCACCGGCACCGCCAACGAGCCTTTCGATGTTGGCGCGGACCGTGACACGGGCGATGGCGCGAACCTGAATACCATCCTTGGCGACTGCCGAGACGGGCGGGGTATCTATTACTTTAGGATTCACGGAGACCTGAACGGCTTCAAATACATCCCTGCCGGCGAGATCAATGGCGGTCGCGCGTTCGAAATTCAGGTCAATATTCGCCTTATCGGCCGAAATCAGGGCATTGATAACAGGCTGTACGTGTCCGCCGGCCAAGTAATGTGCCTCAAGCTGGGAAATATCCAGAATAATTCCGGCTTTATAAGCCGTAATCAGAGGCCTTACGATGAGCGAGGGTGGGACTTTGCGCAGGCGCATACCGAGAAGGTCCCGGATCAGTTTGATTTTTACACCGGAAAAATAGGCGGTTATCCAGAGACCGACAGGAACGAAGTACAGGAAAATGATCAGAACAAACAGCACCAGAACTATGATCATGAATCCGGTTGCGTTAATTAGGGACTCCATGGGTTTTCAGATTAAGTATGATTGATTTTAAATGCGGTTGCGGTACTCGGCGACGGATTTTTAGTGCTATCGCGTCTCATCGTTATCGCCGTTATTCGTTACCGTTCTCTTCTCTTTGCGATAGTCGCCACTTTGTCCACCCTTTTTGGCGAGAAGCTGAATATCCTGAATTACGATGCCTTTCGACACCGATTTACACATATCGTAGATCGTCAGGCACGAAATGGAGACAGCCGTGAGGGCTTCCATTTCAACGCCCGTAGGTCCGACCGACTTGGCATACGCCCGTACATCAACGGAAGAAAGGGCTTCGTCGAGGGACAGCTCTACATCGATACCGCTCAACTGAACGGTGTGGCACAACGGTACGAGGCGGCTCGTCTCTTTGGCTCCCATTATGCCGGCGAATTGAGCGACGGCCAACACATCTCCTTTTTGAATCGAGTTGTCTGCTACTTTGTCAAATGCTTCCTTTCCAAGTATGACGCGGCCCGTGGCCAGGGCGGTTCTTATCGTGTCGGTTTTTTCGGAAACATCAACCATCCGGACGCGACCTTCCGGACCGACGTGAGTAAGTGACGACATATGGATCGATTTACCAGCTGTGAAGTGGGAGTTCGTTTCAGTCTTAACGAAGATAGTCAGAGGTGGTTCGTTCGGCAAACAGCCCGGGCGCCGAAGAAGAGGCGATGTACCCACCGATAAGATGTACCCGCCGACAAGATGTACCCGCCGACAAGATGTACCCGCCGACAAGATGTACCCGCCGACAAGATTTATCCGCCGATTAAAATCATAGGGCGATTATGCATCTCGGACAACTTCATCATTCCGGCGTGCGCTGCCATTTTATTCCCGACGGCGAGTGAAATAATGGACAGGAGTTCTTCGTCCGATTTTCCGGAACGCATTTCGTCACGAAGACTGACTTCTGAGGCACCGAACAGGCACACTTTAAGGCTTCCATCTGCGGTAAGCCTGAGCCGATTGCACGTGCTGCAGAAATTGTCACTCATGCTCGAGATAAAACCGACACGCCCCTGATATCCAGGAACCTGCCACATTTTTGTCGTGTGATTAGGATGGTCGGTACTCCGGGCAAGATTCGGATGTGCGAGCCGAACGTGAGAAAGCATGTCTTCATAAGACATGAATTGTTCGTTATTCCACGCATTTCCACCGAACGGCATGAATTCTATGAATCGTATCTCATACGAACGGTCGCGTGTCAGTTCGACGAAATCAAGTAACTCGTCGTCGTTGACTCCTTTTTGAATGACGCAGTTGATTTTGACGGGATCGTATCCGGATTTCCACGTGTCCTCAATGGCTGTCACAACCTTTGCCAAGCCGGGGCGCCTGGTAATTGTTTTGAATCGATCACTCTGAAGCGTATCAAGACTGATGTTGAACAGAGTAACGCCCGCCTCCTTCAAGCCGGCGAGTTTTTGAGACAGAAGCAATCCATTGGTCGTAATGGCAATGGATTCGATGCCGTCTATGGCGCGAAGCGCTGACACGAGGTGCTCGATGTCGCGCCGAATAAGCGGCTCTCCACCGGTCAGGCGAATTTTCGTGACCCCTTCATGTGCAAAAAGACGAGACAGGCGCACGATTTCTTCAAAGGACAGTATTTCATTTTTCGGGCGCAATTCAATGCCATCGGCAGGCATACAGTAGGTACACCGGAGATTGCATCGCTCTGTCAGTGAGATGCGCAGATACGTGTGCGCTCGACCGTGCGTATCGGTCAGCGTCGGTAGATTGATTACTCCGACACCAGTTTCTGCGGACTGCGATTGGGGCAAATTATTTGTCGGCACTTTAAAAAAAGGCGTGTTCCTTCTGGGCGGCGTAAATACGCGTCTCTATCAGGTAGGTTGCCAGAATTCGGTTTTTGAGATGACCGGGGGCCGCCAAGGTTATTTCGAAGACTGATTCATCTGGAAGATCGGTTTTTCAATGATCGGGTTATTCTGGAGCCGTTTTTTCAACCCAGAGTGTCACGGGGCCGTCATTGACAAGAGAAACCTGCATCAGGGCTCCGAACTTCCCACTTTCTATCCGTCTATCGAGCGTTCGGGAAAGTTCATCTATGAACTGTTCGTATAACGGCCGGGCCGTCTCCCGTCCGGCGGACTCCATATAGGAAGGTCGATTTCCACGCTCCGTATTTCCGTACAGCGTGAATTGAGAAACGACAAGTATTTCCGCATCCATATCCCGTGATGAAAGGTTCATTCTTCCTTCCCCATCATTGAATATCCTCAGGTTTGCACACTTATTGACGAGCCAGATCACTTCCCTGTCTGTGTCGTCGATGTGCACTCCGAGAAATATCAACATACCGCGCCCGATGGCGGCAGTGATCTCACCGTTGATTTCCACCGAGGCCTCAGAAACACGTTGTAAAAGTGCAACCATCGGCTATTGATTATTTCAGCTCGTGACTGTGATAACTGGCGACCGTTCGAGTTCCCTGTTGCTATAGAGAGGCCGTTCTTTCGAATAAAAACGCCCTGAATTTTTGAAGAGCTTTTCCCCGGTGACTGATCCTGTTTTTTGATTCTACAGACATTTCAGCGAAAGAAATGGCAAATCCATCGGGTTCGAAAATGGAGTCATATCCAAAACCACCCGCACCGCTTTCGTCGGAACGTATTCGACCTTCACATGCCCCTTCAAAAAGGAAGATACCCTCTGGATCGATGTACGCAATGACGGTACAAAACCGGGCGGTTCGATCAGCACAGCCTGTCAGTTTGTTGAGCAGGAGCGCACGATTATCAGCATCCGTGGCGTTTTCTCCGGCAAATCGTGCAGACCGAACGCCGGGCTGCCCGGACAGAGCATCAACTTCGAGGCCTGTGTCATCTGCGAGAGATGGAATACCTGTATAATCAAAAAGCGTTTGTGCCTTCTTGATCGCATTCCCCTGGAGTGTCGGTTTTGACTCGATAATCTCGGGAATATCCCCGAGACGGGACATGGGTTTGAATTGAACGGGTAGATCAGAGAGTATCCGCTCGATCTCTTTTACTTTTCCTTCATTTCGCGTGGCGAGAACGATTTCGATAGGATCTGTGGACACGTTCAGGTGGGGATTGTGCGAAGAATGAGAATATGTGTCGAAGCGAGTGGACCCGTCGTTGTTTCAATATCAGGTGGTTCTTATATTATAAAGCTGGACTATAATTATAAACTCACCACGAGAATTCGATTGTGCCGGTAGGTATCAAAGTTCGAGACAACGAGTCTATTGACAGAGCGCTTCGTCGCTTTAAACGCGCGGTAAATCGCAGTCGAGTGTTACGAATTTTTCGCTCGAATATGGCTTTTACCAAGAAGTCTGAAGAAAGACGATTGGCAAAGGAAAAATCGCTCAGAAATTCTCGCCGCCGCCGGTACTGAACACTGCTGTTCGGGCGAATTCTGTTCGGGAATGCTGCCCTTTCGTTTATGTACTACGGGCTTTCTGACCCGTTCCTGTCCCAGTATCCTTATGTCAGACGGAGGGGCCCTTCTCAGAGGCCCCAATTTTTTGGATGCGTTGTTTTTTACGGACACGTTCTGTTGCAAACAATGGCTCTCAGACAGAACGGGGCTGGCTCTCAAACGGAACGAGCCGCGGCCAGGATAGCCGCTTGTTCGGCCTTGTGGACGATGGCGCTGCCCGTCGCGGGTGACGCAGACGCTACGCGTCCTGCATATCGGACCCGAATGTTTCGATCTTGACCGGATAAAATATCGTCGAGTCGATTCCTCAAAAAAGTCCAGGCACCCATATTCTCAGGCTCTTCCTGAAGCCAGACAACCGTTTCGAGATTAGCAAACCGTTTCAACTCCTCCGTCAATTCTTTCTCGGGGAATGGATAGAACTGCTCAATCCGACACACCGAGATATGATCAACAGAGATCTCTTCATTCGATAAAGAGTCTGTCAGGTCATAATATACCTTTCCGCTGCACAGGATCAGTCGGCGAACCATGTCGGAGTCCCCTTGTTCGTCGGAAATGATCAGCCTGAGGGCGCCATGAGTAAATTCGTTGACTGGCGAAATGACGGCCGGATGCCGGAGGAGGCTTTTCGGGGCCATGACGATCAGGGGTGTAGTGATTTCCGTGGCGGCCTGGCGTCGTAATGCATGAAAATAATTGGCCGGCGTCGTAAATGAACAGATAGTCATATTACCCTCTGCAGCCATCTGTAAAAAACGCTCCAAGCGAGCGGAAGAATGCTCCGGGCCCTGTCCCTCAAATCCGTGCGGGAGCAAGAGAACCAGATTACTCTGTTGTCCCCACTTCTCTTCTGCAGACGACAGAAACTGGTCGAAAATAATCTGGGCACCGTTGGCAAAATCACCAAACTGCGCCTCCCAGATCACTAAGGCCTGTGGTTTGGATACTGAATATCCGTATTCAAATCCACATACTGCATATTCCGAAAGCAAACTGTCATAGACGAAAAATTTGTTCTTGATACCCTCGATATGATTGAGAGGGATGTATTCTGCGTTCGTTTCCTGGTCGTAGACAACGGCGTGACGATGACTGAATGTACCCCGGCGCGAATCCTGACCCGAGAGACGAATTCGGATTCCATCCAACAGGAGCGTACCGAACGCCATCATCTCGGCCAGAGCCCAGTCTAATCGACCTTCATCGAGGAGCAACGTTTTTCGTTTGTCGAATTGTCGCCGAAGTTTCTTGTGAACCTGCAAATCTTTGGGAAACTCCACAAGCGCAGTCAGAACAGACTTGAGATATTCGATCGATGTGGTCGTTTCTACCGTCGGGAGCACATACTCGGGAGCAGGTTTTCCAGCCAACTCGGCCAGGACAGGTGCCGTGCGATGTTTGATTTCTTTCGTACTCTCGAACGCCTGCAGCAGATGTGATTTGTAGTCCTTTAACATCTTCTCTGCGGTCTCAATCGTCATGTTACCGCGGCGAAGCAGGAGTTCGGTATACATCTTTCGAACAGAGCGTTTACCCTCTATTTTGCGATAAAGAACGGGCTGTGTATAGGTAGGCTCGTCCCCCTCGCTATGCCCGCGCACGCGGAAACAGAGCATATCAACGACCACATCCTTGTTGAATTCCTGCCGATAGGCCAGCGCCATTCGGCCCATACGCACACAGGCTTCCGGGTCGTCGCCATTGACATGGAATATCGGTGCCTGGATCATACGGGCGATATCTGTCGCGTAGGTCGAGCTTCTGGCGTCGTCGGGGCCCGTCGTAAAACCGATCTGATTATTGATAACAACGTGTATCGTGCCTCCGGTCCGATAGCCTGGCAGCTGACTCAGGTGTAACGTTTCGGCGATCACCCCCTGGCCCGCAAACGCCGCATCGCCGTGAATCAAAAGCGGGATAACGGTATCCAAGGTATGTTCATCCGGAAGACCGTCTCCTCCGGACTGTGTATCTGCAAGCGCTTCCTGTTTGGCTCGAACCATGCCTTCAACCACCGGATTCACGGCTTCAAGGTGACTGGGGTTCGATGCCAGCACCACTTTAAGCTCCTCGCCCGAGGGCGACACGTGGACGCCCGATGCGCCGAGATGATATTTTACATCGCCCGATCCTTGCGTCGTATTCGGATCAAGGCTTCCTTCAAATTCTGAAAAAATGACCTCGTAGGGTTTGTTCAGAATATTGGCCAGCACGTTGAGTCTGCCCCGGTGTGCCATCCCGATCACGACCTCGCGCACCCCTGATTCGGCCGCATCCGAAAGAATGCGATCCAACAGCGGAATGATCGTCTCCGATCCTTCGAGCGAAAACCGTTTGTGACCGATATATTTTGTGTGGAGGAAGGTTTCGAAGGCTTCTGCGGCATTCAGTTTCTCCAACATCCGCTTTTTCTCGTCGTCAATTAGCTCACGCGTTGCTCCGAGTGGCTCAATACGATCTTGGATCCATCTTTTCTCGTCCGGATCGGAGATATGCATGAATTCAACGCCTATCTTCCGTGAGTACGACATCCTGAGAAGGTCCAGAATTTCGCGCAGGGGTAATAAATCACTTTCCCCCAATCCGCCCGTTACAAATTTCCGGTCGAGGTCCCAGATGGTGAGACCGTATGTCGCAGGGTCGAGCTCCGCGCGGTAGACCCATTCGTAGCCCAAAGGGTTGACGTCTGCCTGCAGGTGCCCGCGCACTCTGAAGGCGCGGATAAGTTGCAGAACCCGTGCCTGCTTTCGGATCATGTCGATCTCAGATCCGCTGTCTGACCTGCCCACAAAGGGCGTCGTATCCGAGGAAAGTTTGAACGGTTGAAACGGAATGCTGAGGTCCTCGAAAATTTCCTCAAAAAACCCTTGTTCGCCCCGAAGCAGCTGTTCGATACAGGCCAGGAACGCACCACTTTCGGCCCCCTGAATTACGCGGTGATCGTATGTCGACGTGAGGGTCATGATCTGTGAAATACCCGTCCTGCTCATCATTTCCACGGGGAATGCATAATATGCAGCAGGATAGGAGATCGCTCCGATTCCTATGATCACACCCTGTCCGGGCATGAGCCTCGGAACACTCATAATGGTTCCGATCATTCCCGGATTAGTGATTGTGGTCGTGGTTTCGATCAGGTCGGATACTTCCAGGCGGGACTCTCGTGCCTTGCGAACAAGATTGTTGTATGCACCCAGAAGACCCGCAAAATTCATGTCGCCAATCGCCTTGATGTTTGGTACCATGAGCGTCCTTTTACCGCGTTTCTCGACGTCGATCGCGAGGCCCAGGTTGATGGAGGCAGGAATTACGTGTATTCCCGTTTTTTCGGCGCGCCGATATGACGTATTCATGTTCGGAAACACCTTCAGAGCCTTCACAATGGCGAACGCGATAATGTGGGTAAAAGAAATTTTTTCACCCCCGACCTGCTGCTGATGCATATTCAGCAATCGTCGGTTTTCCGTCATGAGTTTAACGGGCACATCACGCACAGAAGTCGCTGTGGGTACGTCCAGGCTTGATTCCATATTTTCGACAATGCGCGCGGCCGCACCCCGAATGGGCTTCTCTTGAGCTGACGGGGATTTTGCGGGAGTCGGTGTGGCTTCGGCTGGCGCGGCTTCGGCTGGCGCAGCTTCGGCTGGCGCAGCTTCGGCCGGCGCGGCTTCGGCCGGCGCAGCTTCGACCGGCGCCGCTTCGACCGGCGCGGCTTCGGCTGGCGCCGCTTCGACCGGGGCGGCTTCGACCGGGGCGGCTTCGACCGGGGCCGCTTCGGCATCAGCTACTGTAGACGCGTGGATGTCTGTTGGTGATGGCTCGAACCCGGCAAAGAATTCTTTCCACACTTCACTTACACTGGCGGGATCTTCCAGAAACTGGGCATATAATTCTTCGATGTACCCTGTATTAAAACCTAGATTACTCACAAAAATATTTGTTTTTAATGCCTGAAGCCACCCGCCTGCAACCACCCCTCACTTCGGTACCAGGAGATGGTAGTGTCAATTCCTTTCCACAGATCTGTTGACGGGGAGTACCCGAACTCGATACGAGCTTTTGAACTGTCACACATTTTGCATGCATGTCTGATTTCTGCCGCTTTCTCACGATTGAGTGGGGGATAGGTGCCCGTAATTTTTCCGTAAAATTCTGATGCCCTGCCTATCGGCTCGATCAGAACAGGAGGAACAGGAATGGTCAGAACACGTCTTCGGAGCGCCGTTGCGCTGGCGTCTCGAATTTCGTGCCAGCTGTACTGTTCCGGGCTGCCCAGAAAATACGTTTGCTCGATCGCAGCGGGAGACAACAGGGCAGCGATCATTCCGTCCACGAGATCCTCCACAAACACAAGCGAAATCGCCGCGTTGCGGCCATTCCCGATGATAGGGCAGATTCCGGTATTGAGTGTCTTGAAGAACGTAAAAATATCAGATTCACGCGGGCCGTAAACCGCCGGAGGACGCACAATCACGAGAGGCAATTTCGCCGTATACAGTGCGACGGCTTCTTCCATCTCTTTTTTGCTTCTGCCGTAAAGGGAAACCGGAAGCAGCGGAGAAGATTCGTCGGCAATTTGATTTGTACCTCTGCCGACGACAGCCAGACTGCTGGTAATCAGTACCTTCTTGACATCGGGCGCTGTCCGGCTGACGGCGCTTAACAACTCCGTGGTGCCGTCCACGTTGGCTTCGCGGAATGCGGACCAAGACAACTCGCGAGTTACGGCTGCAATGTGAACGACATAGTCGACATTCAGAAGACCTTCATCCAGGGCTTTTCCACTGAACAGGTCTCCGCGGATATGTTTTACCGGAAGGGTTCCCAGAAAACGAGGATCTGTACGGACCAGACAGCGAATATCGGTGCAGCCCGAGGCCAGAAGGCGTTCGACGAAATGGCTCCCGACAAATCCTGTGCCTCCCGTTACGAAAACGCTTCGGCCTTTGAGTCCCGGGAAGGTCAGTTCATGTGCTGTGTTTCCGGGCACGAAGTTTTACCACGTTTTCAATGTGATACGTATGTGGGAACAGGTCGACCGGCTGCACGGCCTCAATTTCAAACGTGTCTGCGAGTAAACTGAGATCCTTGGCCTGAGAGATTGGATTACAACTCACGTATACGAATCTCTCCGGGCGCAGTCGAATGATCTGATCGACAACCTTCGGGTGCATGCCTGCCCTGGGTGGATCTACGATAAGCACATCGGGCCGACCGTGTTGCTCAATAAAATCATCCCGGAAAACCTTCATCATATCGCCCGTTACAAAGGAGACGTTCTTTATGCCATTCGCACTGGCGTTCTGTCTGGCATTTTGCGTCGCGGCTTCGATCAATTCAACACCGGTGACTTGTCTGACTTGTTCGGCAATGTAGATGGAAATCGTTCCGGCGCCGCTGTACAGATCGTACACATGATCTGTCTTTTTCAAATCTGCAAACGACGCGGCCACGCGGTACAGATTTTCGGCCTGGTGTGTATTGGTCTGAAAAAACGCATTCGGGGCAATTTCAAACGTAAACCGCCCGATTTTATCCTTGATGGTCCCCGGTCCGTAAATCGTATGGATTTTTTCGCCGAATGCCGTCTGCGCAACACCCGTATTGATCGTGTTAACCAGCGTCGTGACGGACGGGAACTCTTCTTTCAAGATCGCCGCGAACTCGCCGATCTTTTCTTCATCAAAGCCATTGGTGACCAGATTAACCATGAAGTCATCTGTATTCGCTGCGTTTCGAAGAACGAGATGCCTCAGATAACCCGTGTGGTTTCGGATATGCCAGGGCTCCCATGCTTTTTCTCGGGCCAGCAATCGAATCCTGTTCAGCAAACGCTCTCCTTCTTCCGAGTGAAGATGACATTCGCGCAGGTCCAGTACCTTCGCAAAGTTTCCGGGAACGTGCAGGCCCAGTGCAAACGATTTATCAACAGGTCGTCCCGATCCGATTTCTTCGGTTGTCAGCCATCGTTCTGCACTGAAGGAAAACTCCATTTTATTGCGGTACCGAAAGAGGGTTGCGGCACCGATTACATTTTCAACCTTCAAATCGGTCAGGCCACCCTGTCGGTGCAATGCATCTTCAACGCTCTGTCGTTTGGCTTCAAGCTGTGCCGAGTAAGTCATGTGCTGCCATTTACATCCACCGCACGTTCCAAAATGTGAACACCGTGGTTCAATACGGTCGGGAGAAGCTTCGATAACTTCCAGTACAACGGCCTCCGCAAATTTTTTCTTCGCCCTCCGAATACGAACACTCAGTTTATCTCCCGGAATCCCACCGGGAATGAACACCACGTAGCCATCGATCCGGGTCAGTGACATCCCCCGATCAGCTACTTTTTCAACGGTAAGTTCAAGCACAGATCCTCGTTTCAGCACAGTCAGATACGGATTCGGGTTAAAGGGTGGGCGAACAGAAATTAAGCGAAAAAATCTCTGCGGAATCAGAAAGTATGGCCAAATCCGAAGTGTACGACCGGATCGGAGAAGCCGTCGGGCCAGAGATCTCCTTTTCGAACGGGATCGTGCACCTTCGAAGAAAAATCGAGGCGGATAATCAGATATTCCCATTCCAGGCGGATTCCGATCCCGGCGCCAACACCGATTTCTTGATAAAACCGGTCAAATTGAAAACGTCCGGCAGAGGATCCTGGATTTCTGGGCCCGAACCAGACGTTGCCTGCGTCAATAAACATGGCAAACACCCAGTCTGCAGCCATGAAATTGCGAAAAACAGTATGTCGTAATTCAACCGATCCTTCCAGTTTGATTTCACCGCCGAATATGTTGGTGTTCAGATTGCTGTTCTTATTTGATTCATTCTGGACACTCGCTGAACCGGGTCCCAGTTCACTGAGATGCCATGCGCGAACACTTGTTGCGCCACCGCTGAAAAACCTCCGGCCAAGCGGGATCAAGGTTGCCTTTCCGTACGGATGGGCTGCCCCGACGAGGATTTTCCAGGCAAAGACAGAAAGTGAATTGATCCGGTTATATTTTCTGATGTCTATAACTGCCCGCACGTATCGGCGATAAATGAGGCGATTTGTCGATCCTTCTTCTCCGAAGATGGGGAGACCGGGAAGTGTACCTTCCACCGTGCCGGGAGTGAACACAAAGCGGTCCAGAAGATATCCCAGGTTTCCACCGCTCTCTATCGCTGCCTCATAGACATATCCGTTATCACGGCGAAGGGGATCGACATTGGCCCAGCGAAGCGTCAGGCGACGCGCGTCGTTGAACTGGGGTTCTGTATAGTCTTCGATAATGGTAGCCCTCTGTACCGGATCCTCGATACTTTCCAGAACATCGTCGAGAAATATTTCCTGAAACCCATCCAGTGTATCCGGATTACTGATTGTAAGCTCCATCAGGTCGAACAGCGATGTAAGTGTTCGCGTGTGGTTGAGCTCGAATCGATACCGGGCAAGTCCCCTGCCACGCAGAATCAACTTCAGCGCATCCCGGCGGGCGGCCAGAAAGGAGAGAGAAATGTGTGATTTCGCATCCTCCAGTCCAAACCACGAGTTTACGGCTCCCATTGGCCACGTTAAATACGGGAATGCCAGATTGGAACGGATTTCCCACTGCGCTGAGGTGAAGCCGCCGCGGACACCAATTTCTGACGCCAGGCTTCCCGTTCCGCTCACCGTGAAATTTTCCCCTCCGCCGAACGGGTTCAGATTCGTATATGTGATTCCGGCCCCGAAGCCCCATTCGTTATCTTGTTCTGCGAGAGAGCCGTTTCTCTGAATAATGAAGGTCTGCAGCCGCAACTGGTGCCGCCGGCGTGATTGCACGTTGAAACGATGTGATATTCTGGGTGGCTCTGACAGACCGCTCCGAACCGGGATATTCACCGTGTCGGCGACCGAATCAGCTGTCGGGGCTGTTTTTGAACCCACATCAGCAGCGACGATTCGAACTGTCGAGTCATCTTTTACAGGCCGAATTTCCGTAAATGCAATCGCACTGATTCCGTCAAGGCGTCGTTTTGTCGAAATGAGTTTGCTCTGGTCATACCATTCGCCGGGTCGGAAATCCAGTTTTCTTTCAAACAGATGGAATTGTAATCGTCGTTCCGCGTGGAAGGTCGCCTCTATCAGTCCGCCGCGTATCCCGGGGAGCGAATTATGAAGAGAGTCAGACTCGAAGCGATCATCAGCGCTTGATTCGGGTCCGGTCACCGAGAAAAAAACATCTCCGAATCTATATCTCGGTCCCAGCTTAACGT
>JACZYD010000099.1 GCA_022571255.1 Bacteroidota bacterium | reverse complement strand
CAGCGTGGACTGTTTTCGAACGAGGCCGGTCAGGGATCGGCGCCGATTGCGCACTCGGCAGCGAAAACGGATGAGCCTGTTTCGGAAGGTGTCGTTGCGTTGCTTGAACCGTTCATCGATACAATTGTGATCTGTACAATGACCGGGCTCGTTATCGTGTCTACTGGCGCGTACAATGCACGAATCCCTACGGAACTTGAACTTACGGACGGTAATCTTTCGTATGTGACTGTGCAGGAGGATGGTGGACATGAGTCCACATCCAGGCCCGCCACATTTCGCATTGAAGATGGATACCCGGTTTTGACCTCTTCAACTGACGCTCGCCTGGCCTACTACGACGTAGCCGTTGAGCGATTCTTTACGGATGAGGCTCAAACCATCGCTTTTTCGGGAACCGTTTTTCCGGCAGACCGTCGCGCGGAAGCGTCGTCCGGCGCCGAAGTATTGACGCTCTATGGCAATGCGGCCCGGAACAGTTCGCCTCTTACCACTCTCGGATTTGAACGAGGCCTTGAGCCCCTCGGACTGGGTTATCTCGGGCGATATCTGGTATTACTCTCCGTTTTCCTGTTTGCCATTTCGACGGCGATCTCGTGGAGTTATTACGGGGATCGGTGCGCGAATTATCTGTGGGGTAAGAAAGCTATTCTGCCCTACAAACTCGTATTTCTGATCATGCACGTGTTCGGCGCCGTCCTGGCCGTAACCACGATCTGGGATATTGGTGATGTTGCGCTGTCGCTGGTCACGCTACCCAACGTCATATCACTCCTGTTGCTTTCCGGATTGGTGAAGAAGCTGACCGACAGTTATTTCGAGCGTAAGCCGTGGCTGAAGAAGCACGCGAGTGCTGCCGCGCCTGGTGCTGCGCCCGACGCAGGGCCGGATCAGGAGGAACAAAAAGGCCTGTAAGTGACAATCATGGACAAGGTCACGATCATCGATCATCCATTGTTGAAACGGGATCTGACCATCTTGCGGCGAAAAGACACACCGTACGGAACGTTCAGGAATACGCTTTCAGATGTTTCGACCATTCTGGCCTACGAGGTGCTCCGGTCTTTGACTGTGCGCCGCGTTCAGATTGAGACGCCGCTCGAAGCCACGGAAGGATATGAGCTTGATCAGGAAGTCATTGTTGTTCCGATCCTGCGTGCCGGTCTTGGAATGATCGACGGATTTGTACGTTTTCTGCCCGAAGCAAGGGTGGGACATCTGGGCATGTACCGTGATGAAGCAACGCATAAGCCCGTCGATTATTATTCGAACATTCCAGGTGGACTCGAGACGGCGCGTGTCATCGTGGTAGATCCCATGCTTGCGACGGGCGGAAGCGCCGAAGGTGCGATCTCTCACTTGAAAAAAGGAGGGGCCCGGAATATCGTTTTTGTGTGTCTTGTTTCATCACCCGAAGGAATTGATGCTTTACAAAAATCACATCCTGACGTTCATATTGTAACTGCATCTATCGATCGTGAGCTGGATGAAAACGCGTATATTCGTCCGGGACTAGGAGATGCCGGTGATCGGATATTCGGTACGAGATAGATTGTAAACGATATGGATTGCAAACGATATGGATTGCAAACGATATGGATTACTGGCGATACAGATTACAATCGATCTGAAATGAACATCTCGATTTTCAACATGCGCAGACGGCTTGAGATTTCTCTGGTCATGGCAATCTTTCTGGTGTCGACCGTGCCGGTTTCGCAAGCGCAGACCTACAGAATCGAAGCTCCGGTCGTGGTGTTGAATGATGTCGGTTTCCGGGCGATCGTACACGTGGCCGGCGATACACTCGGAATTGAGTCGTTCACGGCGAGTGTGCAGGGCACGGAAGTCAGCCTGACACTTAACGCTGCCTATGGAGGCTGGGTGGCCGAGGGCTTGATGACCGATTCGTCCGGGGAGCACGAGGTTGTTCTCAGGCGGGCGGGAACGATCGTGGCCACATCGTCTTCGCGATCGATGCCGGGCTGGTTGTCCATCTTCCCTCCATTTATGGCCATCATCGTAGCGCTCATTTTCAAGCGCGTCGTTCCGGCGCTGTTTCTCGGTTTATGGCTCGGCGCAATTTTGATTCTCGGCTTCAATCCCGCGGGTATCGGAATGGGTTTGCTCGATTCTGTCGCGGTGTACGTTTTGGGCGCTTTAACGAATCCAGACAACGCGGCGATTCTGATTTTCACCTGTTTGATCGGTGGGATGATTGGTATTGTCTCGAAAAATGGTGGCATGCAGGGCATCGTAGACCACATCGTCGTTTGGGCAACTTCTCCGAAGCGTGGACAGATTGGAACGGCAGTTCTGGGTCTGATCATTTTTTTCGATGACTATGCCAACACGCTCGTGGTTGGCAATACGATGCGTCCGGTGACCGACAAACTTCTGATTTCCCGGGAGAAACTGGCGTACATAGTGGATTCGACGGCCGCGCCGGTTGCGTCCATTGCACTGATCACGACATGGATCGGGACCGAGGTAGGTCTGATACAGGCATCTCTGGATACCATGCCGGGAGTTACGGGATCGGCGTACGAACTGTTTATCTCGTCGATTCCTTACAGCTTCTATCCGATTCTTGCGATTCTTTTTGTTTTCCTGGTTGCAGGAATGGGTCGGGATTTTGGACCGATGTACAAGGCTGAAATCCGAGCCCGGCGCACGGGCCAGGTACTGGGGCCGGATGCCGATGTAGATATGGCAGCCTCCAGTAATGAACTCGCACCTGTTGAAGGCAAGCCCCGAAGATGGTATAACGGTGGTATTCCGATTGGTGTATTAATCGCTACGTTGATCTGGGGTCTTTTTCAAACCGGCAGCGGGGATTCGATTCGTGAAATAATCGGTTCTGCTGATTCATATACGTCGCTGATGTGGGCGGCATTGCTCGGCGCTTCTTCTGCGGCGCTGCTTTCGCTTACGCAACGTATCCTGACCATTGGAGAAATTGTGGAGGCCTGGTACAGCGGTATGAAAGGAGTCATGTTTGCTCTGATCATTCTCGTACTGGCATGGTCTCTGGCGGATACGACGAAGATTCTTCACACCGCAGACTATTTGGTCTCCGTTCTGGGCGACACGCTGAATCCCGGATTTGTCCCGACCATCGTGTTTATTCTGGCGGCGATTACGGCGTTTTCGACCGGTTCGAGCTGGGGTGCAATGGGGATCCTGATGCCGTTGGTTCTCCCGCTGGCGTGGGCCGTGATGTCAACGAATCAGATGACGGGCCTTGAAAACTACCATATTTTGTACTCAACGATAGCCTGCGTGCTGGCCGGATCGGTGTGGGGCGATCATTGTTCACCCATCTCCGATACCACGATCCTGTCCTCGATGGCATCCGGTTCAGATCATATGGACCATGTCCGGACTCAGCTCCCGTACGCCATCGTTGTGGGCGGCGTTGGCCTGCTCCTCGGTACCCTTCCCGTTGGATTTGGCTTGCCGTGGTGGGTGTCTATGATTGGAACGGCAATCCTGCTTGCTGCAATCCTGAAAATTTTCGGAAAATCTGTCGACGAAGAGGTCTTTGAATGAGTTTTCTGGATGCGGATGACCGACCCTGGGGTAGATGGGAAGAATACCTGAACGAAGACGGTTACCGGTTAAAACGGATTATTGTGCAACCGGGAGAACGCCTCTCCTTGCAGAGCCACAGGCTCAGAAGTGAACACTGGGTGATCGCTGCCGGAGAAGGACTGCTGACTCTGGACGAGGAGATCAGGCCAATTCGCACCGGGGACTACGTTTTTATCCCCGTTGGAGGTGTGCACAGGGTCCAGAATACCGGTAACGAAAACCTCATCATCATCGAGACGCAGATGGGCGTTTGTGATGAAGACGATATCGAACGGTTGGAGGACGATTACGGGCGGGCTTAGAATGGCGCGGTGTCTGCCCCCTCGGCGCTCGCCGCTTCCGTGGCGCGCTCTGCTCCCTCGGCGCTCGCCGCTTCCGTGGCGCGCCCTGCCCCCTCGGCGCTCGCCATTTCCTCGACGATGCGCGTGGCCACTTTCCGGGCCAGATTGGGGGCGTTGCCCCAAGCCCGGTTGTTGGATATGATCATCGGAGTTTTTCCTTTTTTCAGCGACTCGATCACAAGCGCGGCTGTTTCATCAATCATGGCTCTCGCCTGAGTCGTTTCACTCAGTTCGGGAACGTCTGAATCAAAAGGATGAGCCAGCGCATATGCTCTGGCGTACGGCATTTTACGAGGAGTAAGGAGACGGGAAACGACATGTTTATTTGCTGCCGTAAATCGTTTTCCTGATAAATTCCATTGTTCGCCGATCGACGGAAGCCACGTCCAGTGACTGAATATATGTCCGATTCCCCGATGCTCGATCCAATCGAAATAATGAGGGGTGAGCAGATGCGGCGAGCGAAGTTCTATGTGGACCTGAGGCCCTGAAGGCAGAGCAGAAAAAAACTGCTCGAATTGCGACACATTTTCTTCATCACTGATGCTGTTTCCCTTGCGCTGGTACTCCTGTTCAAAAAGAACACCCGTAAATCTGGATCCGAGAATGCGGAGGGCCGGTTCAACAAAAGCAGCAATAAAAATATTCGAATCCAAAAACGAAGGATTGCCCGCGTAATCGGGTCCGTCGGGTCCACGGCGTCTTAAAACCCTGGCGGTTACGCTCTGCGGAGCTTTGAGTAAAAACCGGGCATTCAGAGGGGCGGCATCTGCATAACGTTGCAGGACAAAATAGTTGTTTGACGGTGTGCCGTCCTTATCCAGCAGCGCACGATAAAACGTGTAATCGATCTCAAGCGTACTGAAGTGTTCGAAATATTCCTCGACGGAATGTACAGGCACTGTTCGCTCTTCAAACTTCTTTCCCCCCAGTGTTCTATTGCGCTTAGAAACACCGCTCAGCCACTCTTCTGAGTAGATCTGGCCAATCCAGCCCGCGTACCGGTCACTGGCTGTTCCGAAGTGAACCCGGTCGATCACGGAGCGAAATTCGTAGTCATGGATCTTTCGCAGCTGATCACGGAGATTCATGACCGCTTCCGGAGCTTGTTTTTAACGTGATGGGTTGTGATAAAAATACCGAAGCCAAGGAAAATATAGAACCCGAGTATTCTCCAGATGAGAAGCGTCGGGGCAAGAAATGCACCCGGCATCAAAGAGCCGAAAAACAATACATACAATCCTTCGACACCGCCGGCGCCTCCGGGTGTAGGCATGACCAAAGATCCAATGGTCATGGCAACCGACCTCATCAGCAGGAGAAGCTGATCCACATCCGGCACGAAACTCCAGACAATAAAAACGACCAAGGCATATCGGGCCATCCAGGTTCCGGCAGTGAGGGCGAGTCCGCGTGCGAAGAATGAAAGTGGTTGTTGTCGCAAAACGCCGGCACGTTCCTGATATTCTTCCATTTCGGTTTGTACCCGTTCGCGGTATTTGTTCAGAAAGGGCAAACGGCAGATTTGATCGGCAAGCCCCGCGAGCAGATGAGGGCGAAAGAGCGTGGCATAGGCGAAAATTCCGGTCCATCCCATAAATCCTATCAAATAAATGACGGCCGTGAAGCTGCCGGCTGTCCCGGCGCTCTGCGGGATCACCTCCATGAATAGAGCAGACACCAGAATGAGCGGCACAGTCAGGGCGAACCACGTCTGGTCGAGCAGCATGATAAACATCATGAATGCCGTTACCTCGCCCATCCGAATACTCCCCCCTGACTTATCCGAAGTGCTCTGTGCGATATAATACGCGGCGATCGGGGCCCCGCCGACCAGAGATGGAGTAATATTGGCCGCAAAATCCCAGGCGAGTTGACCACGGATGCCTCCCTTGTACGAAAGCTGATGGTGTGATACGTAGCTGAGTCTTTTGCCTCCTATGAGTATCCTCAGAAGAACACAGAATCCGGCTCCACTCAGTATCCAGGGGTTGAGCGTCTGCCACATGAGTGCATACGCGGTCTTGTCGAACGTCACAAACGCGATGATGGAGACAACGATCAGACCGAGCAAGACTGGCCAGATAATTGTTCTGGTGGATATGACCGGCTTTTTTGCAGTATCTCTCTCGGGCCCTTCCGCAGCGGGGACTGCGATGTTTTCCGCAGCGTCGTCCGGGGCGCCGATTACATTTTCCAGTACATCCGGGTTCTGAGTCATTCAGACTTTCAAGACGGTTAAGACTTATTTTTTAGCGTGCCCCGGTACGCAAACGAGTGTCCGGGAGTTTCTTTATCCGAATATAGCCATGATATCAGACCTTCATATGCATTCGACTTTTTCCGACGGGGCGCTCGGGCCGGTCGACCTGGTGGCAGCCATCTCTCGGGCGCGTATAGAATGTATGTCGCTGACTGATCACGATACGATTTCAGGTATTCAAGAGGCGCGGGCGGCCTGCGTAAAGGCGGGTTTATTGTTTGTGCCCGGAGTAGAAATCAGCACGCTGGTTGATGGCAGCGAGGTTCATTTACTTGGATATGGTTACGATCCGGAGAAGCCGGCGCTGCTTGAGTTTCTGGACGAACAGCGCAGAAGGCGCCGGACTCGAATCGTTGAGTTTCATGACCGATTGGTTCGAGCCGGTGTCCCGATCTCCGATATCGAGTACGGTGATGAACAGGGCACCGTCGGAAGACCTCACCTGGCTAATGCGATTATCGCTGCCGGCGGCGCCGATTCGATCCAAGATGCATTTCAGACATATCTGGTTGAGGGCACCGCGACTTTTGTGCCGCGGGATTTACCAACCGCTGGCGCTGCGATCCATATCATCCATGATTCGGGCGGGATAATTTCGCTGGCGCATCCGGGAGATTTCATCTCAAATCAGACCGTTTTGAGCCTGATTGAGTCAGGGCTTGATGCCATCGAAGTAACACATCCTGCCCACGACGAACGGCTTGTAAACTATTATACCGACATCGCCGCACGGTATGATTTGTATCGTACCGGAGGTTCTGATTTTCATGGCTGGAGCTCTGATGACGAGGAAAGTCTTGGACAATTTATAATGGACTGGGAATTACCTCCGAATATTCTGTCGTGACGGACCGAAAAGACCCCGAGTGCGTTGAGAGGCCTCGAACGGAACAGGCGATCGGGTAGAGGTGACAGCGAACATGAATGATTTCAAGTGTGGTTAAAAACAACGTTAAGAACAACATTTTATTGATCGCGGCTTCGATCACCGGTTTTGTTGGCGCCCCGTTCAGCAATGCTCAGAATCAGGCAAATCGTACCGGTGATTGGACTGCGCATACGTCTTTTCGGCAGGTGCGGTCGATCGATGCTTCATCGACGCACATCTGGTCTGCTACCTCAGGTGGTGTTTACAGCTACGAGATTGATTCCGGGGAAATCGAACGCTTCACTGTGGTAAGTGGATTGCACGGCGTAGAGGCAACTACGCTGGCTGTGGATACTGCTCGGAATTTTATCTGGATTGGTTATCGGGACGGCGTATTTGATCGACTGGACGTCGAGTCGCGAACGGTTATTTCATTTCTCGACATATCGAGGGCCACCCAGTTCGCGTCGAGGGGCATCAATCGAATGCGAGTTCATGGAGACTCTTTACTCATTTCGACGGATTTCGGTGTCGTGGTTTTCGACCCGTTACGCTCAGAAGTCCGGGATACGTACAGCAGGTTGGGAGATAATCCCGCCGCTACGACGATACGGGATATCCTTGTAGCCCCGGACGAGAGCGGCGAACCTCAATTCTGGGTGGCAACCGTGGATGGAGTCGCCAGGGCAGCCGTAAACGCGGCCAATCTGCAGGACCCCGCGTCGTGGACCAACGAACGGACTGGTTTTGATGGAAACAGCAGCGAGATTCATTCTCTGGCCGTTTTCGGTGGTTCTCTTTATGTTGGGACGGCGTCGGACTTATTTCGTCGACGCCAGACACCCGTGTATGACGCTTTGTTTGCGACCACCAATACCATAAGTCAGATTTTCTCGACATCTGAAATGCTTGTAGCGGTTGAACGATTCCGTCTCGTGGTCATTGACCCGTCCCAGTCCGTTTTCTCAGTAAATCTCGAGGGTTTGCAGGATCCTTCCAGCGTCGTTATTGAACCCGATGTCGGAGTCTGGATTGGAGATCTGGCTGGAGGCTTGCAGGCAGTAGGCGACCCTGGATTCTCATCCGGTATCATCGACGTACTTTTTTCGGTGATTCCCAATGGTCCGTTTGACGGATTATTCAGCGACCTTCATACAACTTCAGATGGGACCTTATGGGCTGGAGGCCAAAGCGTTGCAAAAAGTGGATTTTCTCGGCTGGGTGCCGATGGAGAATGGACGACCTATTCTGAATTATTTTTCAATGAGCTCCGTGGAGCGAGCCGATTCACCACGGTGTACGCTGATCGGGCAGACGAAGGGTGGTCTGCCTCAGAAGGAGCCGGGGTAGCGCATGTGTCGCCTGATGGAAGCGTTACGTTGTTCGATGCCTCAAACTCATCTTTAAAACCCGCGGCAGGAACACAATCGTTTATCATTGCAGCCGGTGTTACCGCCGACGCTGCAGGAAATATCTGGGTTACCACGATGGCGAGCGATACACCATTGCACGTCCGTACTCCGGATGGAATCTGGACGGGATTCGAACCTGTCGTGGGAGACGGATTATCGTCACGGGCGACGGCATACAATAAGATATATAATGATTCCTTTGACCAGAAGTGGATTATTGTACGGAGCGAGAATAATCTGTCTCTGACGAAGGGATTGATGGTCCTGGATACTGGAGATCCACTTGATGCAAATGATGACGTACATCGATTTTTTGATGAGGACGGTGGTTCAGGGCAGGGTCTGCCATCGTTCAAGGTTTCCAGTGTGGTGGAAGACCGGGACGGGCTGGTGTGGATCGGGACAGAAAGTGGACCTGCGTATTTTGTGAACACAGGAATTATCGCTCGCGATGCGAATGCGACGGCAATCTGGCCCCAATGGGCAGACCGGTCGCAGGGAACGTTCATGTTGTTTGGCCTGCGCATCAATGACGTGGCGATTGATCCGGCAAACAGGATCTGGTTCGCCACGGCCGAAGGCGCCTGGTTGGTTCAGGCAGTAGAGGGTGGCTACGAGGCCGTACATCATTTTACGACTGATAATTCGCCGCTTTTCTCTGACGAGGTTACCGCGATTGATGTCGATCAATCGAGCGGCAGGGTGTATATCGGAACGGACCTTGGACTGCTGAGCTTTGATTCCGGTGCAGTAGCACCGAGCAGAGAGGCCAGCGACCTGTTTATCTATCCGAATCCTGTGCGGTTCTCAGAATCGGCAAATCCTGTCGTTACGATCGACGGACTTGTCGAGCGCACAGAAATCCGAATCCTTACGGCCAGTGGCTCATTGGTTCGGAGACTTACCGGACGCGGAGGAAGGATTACGTGGGACGCAAAAGATGAGCGCGGACGCCTTGTTGACTCTGGAATCTATATCGTCGCCGCAGTAGGTCAGGACGGTGAAGGTACCGCCTACGGCAGAGTAGCGGTGATCCGCTAGTTCGGCATTGTGGTGGTTCGAAACAATTTTTCCGAGATCTGAAAGGAATAGCTTCAATTCGATGGGAGCAGGTTCGCCCGTGGTGCATGGAAAGTTCAAACGATTCTGCCTTGCCCTACTGTACGAAATCGGGGTATCTTCTTCGTTCGGGAAATGGTGGCCGTAGCTCAGTAGGTTAGAGCGCCAGGTTGTGGCCCTGGAGGTCGGGGGTTCAATTCCCCTCGGTCACCCAGCAAAGAGTCTTCGGCTCGCCCGGTCAGATGAGCTTCGGCTTTGACCACAAAGAAATGCCGCGTTCGTCTAGGGGTTCAGGACGCCGCCCTTTCACGGCGGTAACACGGGTTCAAATCCCGTACGCGGTACTTAAAACGCCCGGATGGCATCCGCCATCCGGGCGTTTTACATTCGACGATCATGGGAGTTGAATCCGCAGGGTTCACACGAGCGAGCAATATTTGTTTTCGGGATCAGAGGTTGTTGGAGCGAGCGACTGTTGAGGCGCGTCAGCGCCGAAAAACATCCCGTACGCGGTACAAAGTCAAGTCCTTTCTGTAACTCCCTGCCAAGCAGGGGATTACAGGATGGCTTCTTTGTTTCTAAAAAGCATTCCCCAACATATGGCCTACGGCGTAGGTTTCGCAATTGCCGTTTTATCACAAAAGCTCACTCGGTTTCACGAACTCATGTATCCAAATCAGAGACTAAACTCCACCTGAGTCTTGATTTCACTCGATCTCGGTCAGTTTCGCATTTGCCATTTTACCGCGAAACTTTACTCGTTTCTGTCGACCCTCACATATTAAATGCATACAAAAAAGGGGCTTTCGCCCCGTTGAGTTTCGCTCTCTCTACATTATGCGAAACTGAGACTTGCTCCTGATCGGATTTCAATACCCTGATGGAATCAATACCTCGTTTTCAAGATGGTGAAGCGCTAAATTCACAAGCTCGATCGCACCCGGCTATATATCCTCGTAAAAAAGACCGAACTCCTGGATGGCCGGGACACCAACGGCGTCTATAATGCTCAGTCGGATTCTCTTGGCCGCCACGGGAACAGACAGGCGATCAAGTTTTTTGTAACCAATTGTAGTACCTGAAGAAATAGAAACCCAGCCCTCGATTTCGTTCCATATCTGGACATCGTATTCACTGATGCGCTGACCATACTGTATCGGCTCTTGAATCGAGATTATATCAAATGTAACTGAATCTTCCAGTGCGATCTCGATCCAACCGGAAAACTCGCCATCGGCAGCCACCCAGAAGGTTTCTCCTTTCGCATCAATCGCGTTCTGCGGTGCCCAGCTAGTACTGTCCTCTCCGGTAGTGGAGGCCGTGGCTTCGCCATAAATAATTAAATTGTCATCGAAAATCGTATCCAGATGTTGGCGAAACTTTTGAGCGGCGACAATATCCGGTGTCGATATCAGCCCTTTATTATTAACGGGAAGATTTAAAAGAAGCACACAGTTTCGACCCACGGATGTAAAATAAATGTCCAAGAGCTCCAGACCTGAAAGAACCCGCGCGTCTTCGCTCTCCCTCCAAAACCAACCCGGTCTGTTCGGCGTGTCGCATTCGGACGGGAACCACCAGCCATCCCCGATTACGCTCCACTGCTCCTCGGGGGCGATTCCATCTTCGTTACCAACCCACCTTATGTCTTTCCCGCCAAAAATAAGCGCATTCGGCTGGTACTGATACACTGTATTAAACCATCTCTGAAAGTCATAACCGGGATCAGGGAGGCCAGGTTCACGCGCTCCATCAAACCACAACTCAAAGATATCTCCGTAATTTGATAACAGTTCAACGAGCTGAGCATCATAAAAGTCATTGTATTCCGGTGTGGAGTAAGATGGCTCATGACGATCCCACGGGGAGAGATATATTCCGAATTTCATGCCCGCGGATAGAGCGGCATCTGCAAGTTCACGAACAATATCACCACCGCCTCCTTTCCACGGACTCGCGGCAAGCGAATAGTCGGTAAGTGCTGATGGCCACAGAGAAAACCCATCGTGGTGCTTGGCGGTGAATATAATACCCTCGAAACCCACGTCTTTAGCCACAGAAACCCATTGATTGGCGTCCAACTCGCTGGGATTGAAAAGTTGTGGGTCATCTGTCCCGTCTCCCCATTCATTTCCCGTAAATGAATTCATTCCGAAATGAATAAACATATACATCTCGCCCTTTTGCCATTCCAATTGTTGGAAGCTCGGCACAGCTGACATGGCTTCAATTGGAAGCGAGCGGTCAACGGTCTCTATTGGCTCAGTTCTTCGACTGGATAAATCGTCATCGATTACGTTTGGACTGCTGTCACAGCCTCCGATCAAAACGATTACACACAAAGGCAGTAAAGCAATTTTCCGCGGACGTGATGGAGTTCGTTTTTTCATCTTTAATACGGCTGTAGGGTGGTGGGGCTACGAATTGCACTGAACCAGTAGTACAAAAACTACTATAACATTTTTTCCAGTGTTAAGAAACCTACATTCTTCTACCCCCATCTATCTTCTTTTGCCCTCAAGTTTCGCTCTCCCCACAACGTGCGAAACTCGCGACAATATCTTTTTAAATCCCGTACGCGGTACTGAAAAGCCCGTCCCCCATCAGGGGGTGGGCTTTTTCAATACACTTGGCTTATGCTGAGGGTTTCACATTTCCGGTTTTTCCACGAAATTATGCTCGTTTCTGGCAACCCTCACATGTAAAATACACGCGACAAAAGGGTTTTCGTCCCACCCGAGTTTCACGTTCTCCGTCGTCGGCAAAATTGAGACTTGCTCTCCGGGAAGATCCTCAACGGATAGGGCATTTAGCAATGGCGTACCGTGTTTACCCCTGAACACGTTCTCCAGGTTTGCCCGTACAAAGGACCGCAATTATACCGCATGGAGTCGCGTCCGTTAGTCGAGGCCGATGACTCAGCGCCGTTCCGGATAAAAGTCCAGGATGTCATCCTCGTTCGCCTGCATGATTCCTCGCTCGGTGATGAGCCCGGTGATCAGGCGAGGCGGCG
>JACZYD010000008.1 GCA_022571255.1 Bacteroidota bacterium | reverse complement strand
GAACGGCAAGGACCAGAATCGGGTGTTTTTCACGGGTGATACCGGTATGCAGTCGCAGACGATATTGCCCGGGGCATCTTATCCTGAAGATCCGGTTGACACGTTGCTGCTTGAGTGCACACTGGGTGCCGATCCGGAGACGGAGCGAACGACGCGCCGGGGGGAAGAGAATCGACTCGGTGAGGCCATTGCTCGAACGATTGAACGGAAAGGAACGGTTCTGATTCCCGTTTTTGCACTCGGGAGAGGACAGGAAATCCTTGCCCTGATCGGCAGATTCAAAAAACGAGGAATCATCGGTAATAACATACCTGTATACACCGCCGGTTTGATGCGGGCGATCTCCAATGTCTATGACAAAACCAGTCACACGACGCCGCGCCTCAATGAGGATTTTCAAGTATTCGGCGTGCCGCAATACCGCCTTCCCAGAGGCCAGTCTGCCTTGAGAGCAGCGTTGTCAGAGCCGAGCATTCACGTTGTGGGCAGTGGGATGGTTTTCGAGAGAACGATCTCGAACAGAATGGCCCAATTACTTGCGGAATCCAGGAAAAATGCAATTTTAATGGTTGGTTATACGCCGCCGGAGTCGCCGGGCCATGAGCTTCTTGAGGCCTCCAGAGCAGGCGCAGGAGTGGATGTGGTCATTGATCGAGTACGGGGCCCGCAGCCACTGCACTGCACGGTCGAGCGGTTTCGATTCAGCGGGCACAGCCATCGTCGCGATCTGTTGAATCTGGTTGATAAGCTCAAGCCCAGGAAGATTATCCTGGTTCACGGAGAAACGACTGCCCGAAAGTGGATGGCGCAAAATATTGCGTACTTTCACCCGGAGATCGAGGTGTACTCACCGGAGACGGGAGAAGAAATCGAGTTGTAAGATCCATCCCTGTGCCATTCGTTGTTCATCCGGCCACGTTGCGCAAAATTGACAGGTAATCGTCACTCGTCATCACCTGGCGATTCGATGAATTTGAACCATTCATCTCCGCCATCGCTGCAAGGTCATAAAACAGCTCAGAAGGAATATTCAGTGTTGAAAACGAAGGAATTCCGAGGTCGATGGTGAGTCGTTCCATTTCGGCCAGTAATTCGCTTGCCGAAAAATCCGCTGAAACCGAATCCAATTGAGTCAAGATACTACGCTTCTGCCAGGTGAGAACCGGGACGAGCAGTATGGCATTCAGCAGTCCGTGTCCCAGATCCAATAACCCACCGATACTCTCCGAGAGGCAGTGAACGGCAGCCACATCGGCATTACCAAAAGCCATACCGGCAAACGTTGATGCACGCATCACGGTAGCCCGAGCATCGACGTTCGTCGGATCGCGCACCAGCGCTCGCAGGTTTTCGAGCAACAGATGCACCGCCTCCCGTGCAAACAAGTCTGAAATGGGGTTGGCGAGCCGACATACCATGGCTTCGATAGCATGGGTCATGGCGTCGAGGCCCGTCTGCGCGATCATCTGTGTCGGAAGCGTTTCCAGCACATCGGCGTCAACCAGGGCAAGCGACGGAAACATGCCGTCTCCCTTTATACTGATTTTCCGCCGCGCGCCTGGATCTGAGAGAACCGATACCCAGGTAACTTCTGATCCTGTCCCGCAGGATGTTGGGATGGCGATGAACGGTATGGAGGGTTCGGGGAAAAGGTTTTTTCCTTCGTATTTCGCGCAACTTCCCTTATTGTTTATGAGCATCGAAGCAGCTTTTGCGGTATCGAGTACGCTTCCGCCACCAAGCCCGACAATAAGTTCCACATCAGATGCCCGGGCTATATCGGCCAGATGATCTACAGCTTCCACGCGAGGATTGGGCTCCACGGCGTCGAATTCTATGACAGCGATCCCGGAATCGTTGAGATGTCTGTGTACCAGCTTTGGCCACGGCGTGCGCGCCAGACCGGGGTCAAAGACGAGCAGGGCTTTCTCGGCCGTAAAACGATCGAAATAGGGGACGAGATCATGTAACACTCCTGGCTCGATCACCACTTTCGTCGGAAGGCGAAATGACATGTTATCGGGCCGCTGGAATCCTGAGATCAGGATCCGCGAAAGGCTTTACTGGTCGGTGGAGTGTGATACAGATTGGCAAGTTCTTCGGCTCCTGTCCAGAGTTTCAACGCGGTCTGAATGGTCGGATCGATCTGGTTGAACACCGGATACCAGGCTTCGCTGCGAAACAGGCGCTGTGCCATGCGGGCTTTCAAAAGAATCTCGATGGTCGGGCGCGCATCCGAGAGTTCGTCGCGCCTGAAAATGGATTCTTCCGGACTTGAATCAGCGTTTGTATAGGAAATCCCCTCGTCCTCCGTGTATTTCACGAACTGTTGCCAGAGGTAGGCAGAGACCTCATATTCTTCAAAGAAAGCGTCTCTGTCTTCTGCCCAGAGGTCCCGATACTGTTTCTCGTGTGCATCAAAATCCTTTCGGATAAAACTCGCCGTCATGAATTTGAGCAAAAACGACTTAACCAGCCTTCCTGAAAGGGGAGAGAGACTGTCTGGAGGAACAATGACGTCAGGCATTACGCCGCCGCCGCCGTAAACGATACGACCATGGCTCGTTTCGTAGCGAAGAGAATCCGGTATTTCGCTCAGATATTTTTCTGGATTCATAGCCGCTTTTTCATAGTCGGAAAACTTCTTTTCGTAATAGTCGTCGGTATTACCGTCTTTGTACGGTGTCTGGATCAGGCGTCCTGATGGCATATAATATCGAGCAACAGTCATTTGAAGTACACTGTTGTCGCTCAGTTGGAATGGTCTCTGAACAAGCCCCTTGCCAAATGTTCTGCGTCCGACGATCAATGCCCGGTCGTGGTCCTGCAGTGCTCCGGCTACGATTTCGCTTCCCGAGGCCGAATTGGCGTCAACGAGCACGATAACCGGTTCCTCCGTCAGAATACCGCCCGGTGTAATGTGATCGACCTCATTTTCCTTGGGATTTCTACCCCGCGTAAATACAATGGTACCCGTGCCGTCCAGCATTTCATCCGCCACGCGAACGGCCGCTTCCTTGATGCCTCCGGGGTTGTGTCTGAGGTCGAGGATCAGTTGCTTGAGCCCCTGCTTCTTGAGCTTGGTTACATGTTCAATAAATTCGTCGTGCGTCGTCATGGCAAACCGTCCGATACGGATGTAACCGGTCTCGTCATCCATCATGTAACTGGCATCGACGCTGTAGAGGGGAATGATCTGTCTTGTTATCTCAAAAGTGATTGGCTCTCGCACACCGCGGCGAGTCACGGTCAGGTTGACCGATGTTCCAGGTTTTCCCTTCAGTTTTTCCTGGAGTTTGAGCGAGGGCAGATCGATCACATTTTCTCCATTCACTGCGATCATCCGGTCCCCTGCCTTGATTCCTACGGTTTCGCTCGGTCCATCTGGAAATGTTGATGTTACACGCGCCGTATCGCCAAGGGGCGCTTCAAACCAGACGCCAATTCCGCCGAAAGAGCCCTTGTACTGCTCCTGTACCCTCTGAATACTTTCTGCGTCGATGTACGACGAGTGCGGATCCAGATCTTCGAGCATCGCCAGTATGGCACTTTCTACCAGTTTCCCCGGGTCTACATCTTCGACATATTGTCGGTCAATCAACAGAAAAGCATTCTCGAGCTTCTTCAGCTGTTCGTAAGTGTCGTCGGCTCCGATCAGGTCGTTAACCTGAAAACCGAGAACAATTCCAAAAGCGAGCAAAAAGACAGTGGAAAGGATTTTACGGGAAGACTTGAACGCCATGTCTCGAAGGATATTGAGTAAAAAACGGGACGGTCCATCATGATTGTATGAGAACCAATCTTACTGATTCGACGCGTAGGTCGATTTTGTTTCATCACAGCCGGACAAAGAAATAAATGTCCACGGGGCCACGCTCCGCCTGGTTACTGCTGTCGCGAGGCGGGAAGATCCGGAGCCGGCGAACCTGTTGGCTTCTGCGCGGGGCATTTTTGTTCGCCGCTTGGATTTGTGTCGCCTGAATTTCGCGGATCTATACGGCCGTTTTGTCCGCCTCGGAGATGACCTGCAAGAGACCAGCGTGGGATTCTTAGAAGTCCGCGAGCGTGACGAGCAGCAGAAAATGTAAACCCGCATCGTTGATGATGAAATCGAGGGAGTCGCATGGATGTTCGGCTTTCGGTGTGATGGAAGAAACCGCAGGCGAGTAGTTGCCGTATGCGGGGCGAAAGGATATTGCCAGAAAACCCGCACCCGCTCCATGAAAACAGGTTCCATAGTACTCGGTGTCATTGTTCTCGGCGTAGCGCTTTTTGCGTTCTCCAGCGTCGGCACCTACAACGATTTTGTTACCCGGGACGAGGCCGTCACGCGCGCGTGGGCGAACGTGGAAACACAATACCAGCGCCGCTCTGACCTGATTCCCAATCTTGTCAATACGGTTCGAGGCGCTGCAGAATTTGAATCAGAAACTCTTGAAGCTGTGACACGTGCTCGCTCGAGAGCCACGTCTATCTCTATTTCGGCCGCAGATCTGGGTAACTCGGCCAAGATGGAAGAATTCATGGCAGCCCAGCAGGGCCTTGGTGCCTCGCTCGGACGACTGCTTGCAATCTCTGAAAATTATCCGGAACTGAGAGCCACCGAGTCTTTCAGGGACCTTCAAGTGCAGTTGGAAGGAACGGAGAACAGAATTAATCAGGCTCGGCGCGATTACAACGGGGCGGTGAGTTTTTACAACACCCGGATTCGGAAATTCCCGGGCTCAATGATAGCCGGAATGACCGGATTCAATACCAAGGTCCCATTTGAAGCACAGTCAGGGGCAGAAAAAGCACCGATTGTCGAATTTTAACGGTGATAAAAGTCAAGACAATTCGGATCCTGTTTTGTTGCGTGATTCTTGTCGCCGGAGTTGAGAAGGCCCTCGGCCAGGACGCGGGAGTGTTGCCACCGAGCGGTCGCTGGGTAACCGATCAGGGAGGATTCTTCTCCCCGTCCGAGGAGCGTCAATTGGAAGCGATGCTGAGCAATTACGCGGACACCACGTCCACTCAGATAATTGTTGTGACGGTTCAGAATCTTGGCGGCATGGCGGCCTCTGAATATTCCGTTGCTCTGGGCCGTAAGTGGGAGGTGGGGCAGAAAGACAAAGATAACGGATTGATTATCCTTCTTTCTCGTGATGAACGGGAGGTTTATATCGCAACGGGTTACGGTATTGAAGGTGCCGTTCCGGATGCGCTGGCGGGTCGTATCGTCAGAAATGTAATGATCCCCCGATTCCGTCAGGGGCAGTTCTTCGATGGTGTAACAGATGCGGTCTATCTCATGATCGCTGCGTCAAGTGGTGAGTTCGATGCCGAAGCATTTCAGCAACAGGAGCGTCGACGGCGAGGTGTTCCTCCAGGTGTATTGATCCTCGTTATGATCCTCGTATTTCGCGTAATCTCCGGGATCCGGCACAAGAAGGGTGGCGGAGGTGGCACGCGATATCGTAGCGGCAGTCTACTTCCGATCATTCTCTGGAGTGCGCTCGGAGCCGGGCACCGCGGCGGTGGCTTCGGAGGAGGTGGCTTTGGCGGCGGCGGCTTCGGTGGCGGCTTCGGTGGCGGCGGTGGGTCCTTCGGCGGAGGCGGCGCGGGCGGGGGCTGGTAACCATGGATCGCCTTACACAGCTTTTGCACTACCACGAGGAAGATCCAGAAGACAGTTTCATCCGTTTCGCGCTCGCAAGCGAATACGTCAAGCTGGGAGACGACCGTACGGCTCGCACCTGGTTCGAGTCTCTTCGCGATGCCGTCCCGGACTACGTAGGCACGTATTTTCACCTCGGGAAATTGTATGAGCGGCTGGGTGAAAAACAGCAGGCGCTTGAAACCTATCAGGCCGGAGTGGATATCGCGGGAGAAATCTCCGACTTTCACGCGCGTTCAGAACTTCAATCCGCCCTTCTGGAAGCCGAAGGATTGGGATTTGATTGAGGCGTTTTTGGAAGTATCCATGGTCCCTGATAGATTCCGATTATGAAACGACGACGGACCTTTCTGTCGGCCGCATTGCTGGCGGCTGCCTTTCTGCGAGCCACCTTTCTGCCGACTGCCTTGCTGTCGGCCGCATTGCTGTTCGGAATCACGAATCCACTTTTTGCACAGACCCCGGATACTACAGACACCGTCCGATTCGTTATTTCCGGTGGAGAGACTCTGTACAGCCTCGCGGCGAGACTGAAGTTGACGGCGGATTCGCTGGCTACGCTTAATCCCGCACTGCCGGCATGGCTTCGCGCGGGAGATGTCGTACGCGTGCCTGCCGACAGGGCGGTTCGCCGAATAATTGTGCAACCGGGGGAGACTCTTTTTGCGATTTCCCGCCGTTACAATGTGTCTGTAAACAAGATCAGGAAGGCAAACAACATGAGCGGTTCAAACATCAGATCAGGGCAGACACTGGTGATTCCGGGTCAGGGCATGTTCTTGGATGCCACCGTCGTGGCGGACGGCCTGGCGGCCATCAATACTCCAGATCTGGAAATTATCGAGTCTGGCGTTGCGGTCGTGTATCCCGGGACGTATATCGGCCGTATGACGGCGAGCGGTCGCGCGTACCGGCCCGATCAGTTTGTAATAAGTCATCCGGATCTGGGCACAGGGTCCATCGTGCTTGTTTCGTTGCCCGAGACGGGAATGGAGACATTTGCTGAAATTGTTGACCGTGGTTTCAGAGGAGACCCACAGATTATTGATGTGTCGGAGGCCGTAGCAAGGCATTTAAGGCTCAGTGAGGCCGCAGATAAAATTATTGAAATACGTGCGGTAGAGCTGATCAGGAATTGAAGAAGTTGAAACAGCTGAACCTTGACTGGTATAAAGTGTGACAGATTAAAGAAGGATCGACAATTTATGGAGTACGATGATCGAGGTATAATAAGCGGAGGAAGTCATTACTTTGCGCTTACACGCACGGCCACATATAGTTATCTGGCAGCGTTACCTCTTTTTCTGGCTTACGAAATTCTGATACTTCTTGTGAACGGTGGCTCCCGGGCACAGATTCGTGTGGGTGCGGACATCTGGATCAAGCAGGCCATGTCGGTCCTGGGTGCACCTGGAATTTTTTCTGTCGGTATTCTCGTTCTTCTTATCGGAACGGCCGTGTTTTATGCCGAACGCAAAAAGCAGCTCCCCATTCACGGGCGATATTTTCTCGCGATGATAGGTGAAAGCCTGTTTTACGCGGTCATTGTGGCTTTGGTGGTTTCGTATATCGTGGGTCTTGTATTTGCCGCCGATACGGGAATTTTCCCTGCCCGAGCAATGCAGAGTTCTCCGATCGGGAAGGTCGAAATGCTGGTTCTTTCCATCGGTGCCGGTCTTTACGAAGAACTTGTATTCAGGGTGTTGCTGGTCGGCGGCTTGTTCTGGGGGATTCAACATTTTGTTTCGGACAAAATTACGGCTTACATCGTTGCCGCCGTGGTGGGCGCGCTTGCGTTCAGCGCAGTGCATTACATCGGCACTCTGGGGGACTCGTTTGAACTGTCGTCTTTTATTTTCCGATTTTTATTCGGACTGGCTCTTAACGGCCTGTTCCTTGTTCGTGGATTTGGTGTTGCGGCGTGGACCCACGCATTGTACGACGTACTCGTAGTGTCACAAATTCTGGCTTAGAACGCAGGGCTTTAAAACGCAGGCTTGGATGGCTTGGATCAGATTGTGGGAAGACGATCGGTTGTTTTCCAACTGTTTACAGCAATGAGGTATCAGACTTGAAATCTTCACTCCGAATAGGGACTGTTCGAGGCATTGGCATATTCACACACTGGACGTTTCTGGTGATGCTTGTCGGCCTGTTTATTTTTTATATCTATCAGGGCATGACGGTTGTCGCTGCGCTTGCGGGCGTCGCGCTGATTACAACGGTTTTCGGATGTGTGGTTCTGCATGAACTGGGCCACGCATTCATGGCCCGCCATTACGGTATCCCGACTCTGGATATCACGATGTATCCGATTGGCGGCGTCGCTCGCCTTGCTCGTATGCCGCGTAAACCCAGGGAAGAATTCATGATTGCGATTGCGGGTCCGGCCGTGAATGTGGTTATTGCTCTGGTGTTACTCCTGATCAACAGTGTTCTCGGGTACGGCATATCCATGGCCGAGGCCATGTATACGCAAGCCAACGTACTCGGAATGTTGATGTGGATCAACGTAAGTCTCGTTGTTTTCAATATGATCCCGGCTTTCCCGATGGACGGCGGACGCATACTTCGTGCGGCGCTTGCCACACAACTCGATTATCGGAATGCCACCCATATCGCGTCGCTTGCTGGGCAGGCCATTGCGGTTGTAATGGGCATATTCGGCATATTTTCAGGGATGTGGACACTTCCGTTTGTATCCATGTTTGTGTTCATGGCAGCACGGCAGGAAGTTCAAAACGTGATGGATCGGGGTTAAAGGGAACGGATCAGGTTGAATCGGGTAACTTTGTGATCGCTGTTCAGGCCCGAACTGCATGGTTAAGTTCAACCGTCTAACTCTGCGGTCAAGCTGCACGGTTCAGCTGCGCTGTCAAGGACGACATCCCACCATGGACGATTATCTGGTTGTCATCATTGTTACGATCGTTGGTTTTTGTGCCCTTGCGGCAGCTCTCCTTGTGCCTGTTTATCTGTTTTTGAAAAAGGAAGAAAAGCTGGCGGACAGCTGGACGAGGGAGAGGCTCTCGCAAGGGAATGGGCATGCACTGTTTGAAGAGTCGGAAGAGGCCATCGGAGATAGTTTGCAGATCGATCAAAGGTTGAAGGACCGTTCGTGATTGTGACTGAATTGTTACTTCGCCGTTGCGGAGAGGTCAGTGCGTCGAGTCGACAGGGACTACGGTGATGAGCGGGCGGAGCCGGGCCAGCGTCTTTTCCCCGATTCCGGATACCAGCAGGAGGTCGTCGGCTGAAAGAAACTCTCCGATCCGCGTGCGCATGATAATAATCTGTTTTGCAAGTGCGGGACCTATTCGCGGCAACCGCTGCAATTCTTCCGAGGTCGCCTGATTGATGTTGATTCTGGATACGACCACAGTTTCATGGGCAGATAATTTCGTAGCGGCCCGTTTGATGACAGCGGCCTGTTCAACGACGTTTTCTTCGGAAGTCAATGTCAGGGCGAGTTTTTCGACGCGGTCCAGACTGTCGGCGCGCGCCGTGAGTCGGTTGAAACGGGCATCAAATAGAGCAAAGGCCTCGGGGTTTTCCGAAGATCGATTATCGCTGAAATAACGAGCCGCGGATCCGATTAATAACAGCGAGGCCAGCATCATAAACATCCGGCACTCTCTCTCCGTCATTCCCAGAACGCCCTGAATCCTGTAAAATGTTCGACGTATACTTTGTTTACGGCTCCGCTTTTTTTCATCCGATTGTTTTTTCATCTGCGATTGTCATTTCGTCTGCGATTGTGTTCTCATCCACCGGACCGACGCTGCGCCGGTAGTGACCTTTTCTATTGTTGACACAAGCAGGCGGCACTGCGTAACCTGTGGGTCCCGATCTTCATCCTGACTTCAGAGAAACAAATTCTTGCCGGTAAAACAGTCCATTGTAACTACTGATGCCGTCGTGCTTCGCGCGATGGATTATGGAGAGAGCAGCTGCATCGCGACGTTGTTCACGTTTGAACACGGAAAAATTTCAGTGCTTGCCCGTGGATCCAGAATGCCGAAGAGCAAATTCGGGTCGACGCTGGAACCGCTTTCCTATATACAAGCGGTAATTTATCTGAAGCCGACTCGCGGTCTGCAAACGATCAGTGATGCGACGTTTATTCGATCATTTCCGGTCACGAGGGAATCGATTGAGCGTATTGAGATCGGTCTTCGAATCATGGAACTGACAAACGCGGTGATGCTGGACCTGCAGCACCACGCCGAAGTGTTCACGCTGCTGGTCAGTGCACTTACGGCGCTGGGCACCACCAGCGATGAAGTGCGCAATATTCTTCCGTTTTATCAATTGCGCCTTGCATCATTACTCGGTTTTGCTCCGGGATTCAAGAAAAAGGAGATCGAGGGCCTTGGTACATCGCACGGTGTGTTGGAGCTGCAAACGGGCCGGATCCTGGAAGACGGATGTGCTGGATTCAGGTCAGAAAGGAGCGTCCTGCGCGCCTTCACGATTTTGGCCCGTGCGTCGTTATCTACCGTTCTTCACATGGAGCTGTCTAAGACAGAACGATTTCAACTCAATGAACTCGTCTCGATGTACCTCCAGTTTCATTTTGAGGAGGCTTATCCGAGTCGAAGTGAGCGAATATTTGCTCAACTCGGAACCGGATACCCGTAGACCAGGCTGGGCCGGGTCGCGGCTCATGTTCAATTTGTTTGCAGTTTCGGATTTTTCTGTTTACGTTATTATATATGTAACATATGATATTATTCTGTCCGGGAATGAGCCTATGCGCAGACGAGATCTGACCCAGAAACAGCAGAAATTTTTAAGCTATATCCGCGATTATTCGCGGGATAATGGTGTCTGGCCAACCTACCGGGATATCAGCGATCATTTTGATTTTCGCTCTCCCAACAGCGTCACCCAGAATTTACAGGCGCTGCACAGAAAAGGTTATCTGCAGCGTGACGATGCTGGATTTCATTTTGAAGAAGAAGACGGGACACCGGGCAAGGCGGTTGGCATTCCCATTCAGGGTGTAATCGCTGCCGGTCACCTGCAGGAAGCCATCGATGAGAACCTGGGAACGATTACGCTTGGGACCCTTTTCCCTCAGATTGAAAAAATATTTGCTATTCGTGTCTCTGGAAATTCTATGACGGGTGCCGAAATCATGGACGGTGACTATGTCCTGCTTATAGACGACGACATTCCCAATGGTGGAATAGGCGCTATATTATACAATGGAGAGACGTCTTTGAAGCGGGTCTTTTACGACGAACTTGGTCTGCGTCTTGAGCCTGCAAACGAAGACTACGACGATATTCTGGTGCGCCCTGACGTATTCGAAGAAGTCCGGATGCTCGGGCGCTACGTGGGTCATGTGAACCAGAATGGCATTTACAAGTCCGCAGGTTACGGGAGCTGAGATCGCCGAAACAATCGTCGCGAGATTACGGCTTCAGGCGGTAATCATCCCCGTATTTTCACGCGATCCGGGTGGATCTTCTGTGTGGCCCAGGTGTGGAACCCGGAATTGTGCTTGCGAACTGTGAAAAGGCACGGCAATACGCGGGAAAAGCACAATCAAAACGTGCCGGAAAAGCACAATGTGCCCGACGCGCTGTAACGCGATATTGAACTGACAACTGTATTGGAATGACAACGATATGGGAATGAAAAAGCCAAACTGGCGGCTGAATCTGGGCCGGAAAGGAGGTTTCTGGCAGAACGGCTACTGGTATGACCTGCACCTGGAGAGACGCATGCCACTCGCGATTCCGATGCTGGAAGAATTACTGATCGCTCTTCCACCACTGGTCGAAGACACCGTTGTGTGTGACCTGGCGTGCGGAACCGGAAACGGGAGTTTCACGGTGTTATCAGCATATCCGTCGGCAAACGTGGTGCTCATTGATCGGGATGCGGAGATGTTGCAGATTGCGCAGGCCAAGCTGAACGAGTTGCAGGTCGATCCGGTATTGATCGAGGCAACGATTTCGACCGACGGGGATCCGCTTCCGAGCGGCCCGTACGATGTCGTGGTGGCGACGCTGTCTCTGCACGAACTGGTCGGTGAAAATTTGTCCGTGGCTGAAGCAGAAAACAGATATGAATTGTTGTTTCAGAGCATACACGAGTCTCTCGTCCCCGGGGGGCATATTATTATCGGTGATCATGTGGGAGCCCTCTCCCTGTATCGCCAACTGAAGGCCATGGAACGGGCCGGTTTTCAGGATGTAGATTGCGCGTGGCGACAGGACGATTTTTTCGTTGCTGGTGGACAGGCCCCGGTCTGACTCCAGATTGGCTGTATTTGTCGTATTCTTCAACATGAATCGTTTCCCATCTCTTCTGATCGCGGCCGTTCTATGGAGTATCGTTTCATGGGCGGCCGAAGCGCAGAATAATCAGGCCGATGTCTATCCGTTTTCATGGGTGGGCGTATCTACGTACAGCCTTGATGCAGGCTCATTCAGTCGCCCTGGCGAATCGGGAGCAGTCGAAGGCACTGCTGGAGATCTGAGTTATATCACGGAGCAGGTTGAGAACGGATATTTCTCTGACCTGGGAGTCGAAGCATTGATTGTATCCCTTGATTTCGAAAGAAACACACGGGAAACAAGTCCTCCGGATTCCATCGAGATTGAGGCTCCCGGAGAGGATTGTGCACTTTTTGGAAGTCAAATCGCGTCAGGTATCGGGGGGAAGGAAACGTTCTCTGGTTTGATCTCGGCCGCGCACAAAAAAAGAATTCGCATCGTTTTATCCATCGACGCGATTCTGTGGTGTGGAGATGCAGACGCGAAAACACTTGCCGAATGGGTCGATGATTATGATCTTGACGGAATTCGATTTGAATCGGCGGATCAACTTTCGAAGGACGACGCGGCGCAGATTCGGTCGCGTTTTCCAAGAACAGATCCAGTTGAAGCAGCAGCCCTGGCGCGTAAAGCAGCCGCGGCACAAGCCGCTTCGGCACAGGTTGCAGCGGCACAAGCCGCTTCGGCACTATCTGGAGAATTGCCGGACACCGATTTCTGGATTGCGGGTGTATTTCCCGACGAAGCCAGCAGTACCATTCTTGCGCTCGACGGGTCGCTTGATGCCGTAACCATCGCCGCATGGCATCTCGATGTATCTGAAAAAGACAGTCTTTCGGCGCTTTACCGCCGGGCCGTTGCATTCAGTGTGAATCATCCGATGACCTCGATACAAACGCAGAATGTGTCGAGTCTGCACGTTGGTGGAGACAGCGCTCAGTTTCTGGACGCGGCAACACGTCTTTTATTGCAACCCGGTGCCATCAATCTTTTGTCCGGTGCTGAGGGATCGGATGCGGCGGTTATCGAACACTGGCAGAAGCTGGGTTCGTTTCGGGACCGTCATCCGGCCATCGGTGGCGGGGCACACGAAGACCTTTCGGATAGTCCTTACATGTTCTATCGGGGCCTGCGTGTGGGCTCAGAGATTGACGAAGTCGTCGTCGTCGTGGGGGCAGAGGGCCGGGTTCGATTACATGTTTCCCTGGTTTTTGACGATGACACGGTACTGCGAGACGCGTATACGGGTAAAATTGTGCTCGTCTCTTATGGAAAGGTCAGCCTGAAGGCCCATGTAAACGGTGTTATTCTGCTCGAAGAAGTCCGGTAAACAGGGCGCATGGCATTGCTCGGATTATGCCTCTACCCGAGAGGTATTCAGGAAGTCTCGCAGGACGAAGTGTAAAATTCCTCCGTGCCGGTAATATTCCACTTCAACCGGAGTGTCCAGCCGGGATTGAGTATTGAAATCGACACGGAAACCGTCTTCACGTTTTGCACGGACGGCGATGATGGAGCCGGCCGTAACATTGTTCAATACATCGATATCGAACGTTTCCGTGCCGTCAAGCCCGAGTGAGTCTGCCGTCTGGCCATCCAGATATTCGAGAGGCAAGACACCCATACCGATCAGGTTCGACCGGTGGATTCTTTCGAAACTGTTTGCAATGACAGCCCTTACGCCCAGCAGAAGTGTGCCTTTCGCGGCCCAGTCTCGGCTCGATCCCATGCCATAATCGCCTCCGGCGAGCACAACCAGCGGCGTGCCCGCTTCCTGATACGCCATTCCTGCATCGTATATGCTCATGACCTCGCCGGTTGGAAAAAACTTCGTGATCCCCCCTTCCGTCCCCGGAACCAAACGATTTTTGAGGCGGATGTTGGCAAACGTTCCGCGCATCATGACTTCGTGGTTTCCACGGCGTGAACCATACGAATTGAAGTCGGGATACTCAATGTCGTTGCTTTTCAGATAAGCGGCCGCAGGAGAATCGGGCGCGATGGCACCGGCGGGGGAAATATGATCGGTGGTGATGGAGTCGCCGACTTTGACGAGGACCCGGGCGCCCCGGATCGCCGAAATTGACGGGGTTTCCGGTGTCAGATCAAAGAAAAATGGGGGCTCCTGGATGTACGTCGATGCGCTGTTCCATTCATAAATCGATCCTTCCGGAATTTTGATTGCATTCCACGTTTCGTTGCTGTCTTCAATCCCGTCATACTCCCGGGCAAACATCTCCGGCGTCACGCTGCGAGTGACCAGATCGCTTACTTCGGCGCTTGATGGCCAGAGATCGCGCAGGTAGACGGGCTCTCCATCAGCGCCGGTTCCCAGCGGGTCGGTTGCCAGGTTGATATCCACGGTTCCGGCGAGGGCATACGCGACCACCAGGGGTGGGGATGCCAGGTAATTGGCCTGGACCTGCTGGTGAATTCGCCCCTCAAAATTGCGATTGCCGGACAATACCCCGGCCACGATCAGATCACCATCCGTCACGGCGGCGGACATGGCATCCGGCAGCGGTCCCGAGTTTCCGATACAGGTGGTACAGCCGAACCCGACGATATTGAAACCAATTTTATTCAGATAATATTGCAGCCCAGCTTCTTCCAGATAGTCTCTGACAACTTTTGAACCCGGAGCAAGACTGGTCTTGACAAAAGAGGGAACGGTCAGGCCGAATTCGACCGCTCTTTTTGCGACGAGTCCGGCGCCAATCATTACGGACGGATTACTTGTGTTGGTGCAACTCGTGATTGCGGCGATCGCGACGGCGCCGTGTGTGAGCGAATCTGTGTGCCCGTCAGGATCGGCGTAGGCCACCTCGTTTTTCAGTTCATCCGCCGACAGTCCAAATCCCTGAGGTCCGGCCGCCGTCCGGAGTGCGGTCTGGAACGATTCCTGCATATCCGGCAGCGCGATCCGGTCCTGGGGACGTTTGGGCCCGGCCAGGCTCGGTGCGATCGTAGACATGTCAAGTTCCACCACATGTAAAAACTCAGGATCCGGCGAGTCATCGGTTCGGAAGAGTCCCTGAATCTGCGTATACCGCTTGACCATTTCGACGAGTTCCGGGGAGCGCCCTGTGCGGGAAAGAAAATCGAGTGTTTCCTCATCGACAGGAAAGAAGCCCATCGTGGCTCCATATTCAGGAGACATATTGGCGATCGTTGCCCGGTCAGGAATACTCATTGCTCGGAGACCCGGACCGAAAAATTCGACAAACTTGCTGACCACGCCAAATTCGCGAAGCGTTTGCGTGACGGTAAGCACAAGATCCGTAGCCGTAGCGCCTTCCGGCAAAGCACCCTTCAGCTTGAAACCGATCACTTCCGGCATCAACATATAGACGGGCTGCCCGAGCATTACAGCCTCAGCTTCGATACCTCCTACGCCCCAGCCTACAACGCCCAAACCGTCGATCATGGTAGTGTGGCTGTCCGTTCCAACCAGCGTATCGGGATAAAAGGTTTTTATTCCGTCATCTTCCTCTTTACTCCAGACACAGCGCGCAATGTATTCGAGATTGACCTGATGGCAAATGCCGCTGGCCGGCGGAACGACAGAGAAATTGTCAAAGGCCTGTTTTCCCCAGCGCAAAAACTCGTACCGTTCGCGATTTCGGTGAAACTCCTTGTCCGCATTGATGATAATCGCGTCCGGCGTTCCAAAAGAGTCTACCTGAACGGAGTGATCAATCACGAGGTGTACGGGAACGCGTGGATTGATCTCTTCCGGATCTCCTCCGAGTCGTCCCATGGCAGAACGCATGGCCGCCAGGTCCACGACGGCCGGGACACCTGTAAAATCCTGAAGCAATACCCGCGCCGGCAGAAAGGGTATTTCAACACGGGCAGGGGCCGACGGATCGTACGATGCCAATTTTTTCACGTCATCCTGCGTGACCAGAAAATCGTCGCAGTTGCGAAGGGCACATTCCAGAAGCACTTTGATCGAATACGGCAACCGGTCAATGTTGCCAAACCCGTGCTCCTTCAACTTGTCCAGACGATAGAGATACCCCGGGCCGCTCCCGGTGTCAAAGGTTTCGCGGGCATCAAAGGGGTCTTTTCGAGGGGCAGGAGAGGAGGCCATATACCGGGCGGGATTTCGTGCTGGAATAGTTACAATTTGAAACCCAATGTACCCTTGAGCCGCTCTTTTTGTTCGGGAAGATTGACTGGAGATCGTTCCTGAGGGGCCCCCGGAATGAAAAAAAATGTATATTCAGCTCGCGCCGATCATTAGTGGCCCAACGGGCGTTTGATCTGCTGTTTTTAACGCGCGTGTCTGATGCGCGTATTTGACCCGCCTGTTTAACGCGCGTGTCTGATGCGCTCATCGGATCGTGGAAGTATTTGGGGCTATAGCTCAGTTGGTAGAGTGCCTGGATCGCACCCAGGAGGTCAGGGGTTCGACTCCCCTTAGCTCCACAATGAAACAGAGAGGTACGCACAATGTGGGGATTATACACCACTTGCTACCGGAGTTTGCTCTGCTACGGCGTATTTGCCATGATGTGCGCCACCCCATCAGCCGGTGAGTCGGTCAGAAATACAACATCGAGGTCATCGGCCGAGATGGTACCCGCAGCAATCATGGTGTCCTGAACGAACGGGAAAAGGTGTCGCCAGTATTCGAGGCCCATGCAGATGATGGGGAAGTCGGCGATCTTTTCGGTTTGAATGAGGGTTGCAGTTTCGAAGATCTCATCCATCGTTCCGAATCCACCCGGCATTAACACAAACGCGCAAGAGTACTTAACGAGCATCACTTTGCGGATGAAGAAGTAGCACAGCTCGATGGAGTGATCCACGAAGCGATTTTCGGCTTGCTCTTTCGGCAGTACGATGTTGCATCCTATGGACCTGCCTCCGGCTTCCCGGGCGCCGCGATTCGCAGCTTCCATGATACCCGGGCCACCACCGGTCATCACGGTGTATCCGGCGCGGGCAAGTTCAGCGCCCATTTTGCGGGCAAGCTTATAATAGGGATGGTCTTCCTCGAAGCGGGCGGATCCGAAAACGGTCACGACATTCCGTTCTTTACGGAATGCCCAGAATCCCTTTAAAGCTTCCAGGCCGATTTTAATGGCCGACTTTAAATCCGCAAACCGTCCCTCGGCTCCTTCGAACAGTGAAATGTCGCGATGGGCCTTGCGAGTCCAGTTCTTGCGGTCGGGCCGGGGCAGCATGTTTTTTGTATTCATTCCTCAAGATACCATGGGGTAACCGGGAAATGCCAATCGCCTCATTCAACCACACCTGATTCCAACCGCGCTTCGTAAGAGGGTCAATGAAACTGTGCGATTCGATCCAATGAAACTGCGCAGTTCGATTTTATTGAAACTGTGCGGTCTCGGTCGAACCGGCCATTGCGCTCGTGCTCGTGCGGCCCGCTGTCAGGACCGAGCGAATCACGTCGAAATAGCCTGTTCCGACTTCGCGTTGGTGCCGGGTTGCTGTATAACCAAATTCCTCGCTGGCGAATTCAGCCTGCTGAAGACGCGAATAGGCAGCCATTCCATGATGGCGATAGTCTCTGGCCAGGTCGAACATGCTGTGATTCAGGGCATGGAAACCGGCCAGTGTTACGAACTGGAATGTATATCCCATCGCACCCAGTTCGCGCTGGAATTTGGCTATGGTCCTGTCATCCAGTTTTTCTTTCCAGTTGAACGACGGTGAACAGTTGTATGCCAGCATCTGATCTGGATATTCATTCCGGATGGCTTCGGCGAACTGTTTCGCTTCGTCGAGATCTGGATGTGACGTCTCGCACCAGATAAGATCTGCATACGGAGCGTATGCAAGTCCTCGGGCGATGGCGGCATCAAGACCATTCGATACGCTATAAAATCCTTCCGGGGTACGACGGCTGCGATCAATAAACGGGTGATCCCGTTCGTCGACATCGCTCGTAATCAGTGTCGCGCTGTCTGAATCGGTTCGAGCGATAAGCAGTGTCGGGACTCCCATTACGTCGGCCGCCAGGCGCGCCGCGGATAAGGTGTCAATGAACTGACTCGTTGGAACGAGCACTTTGCCGCCGAGGTGACCGCACTTTTTCTCCGATGCAAGTTGGTCTTCAAAGTGAACACCTGCAGCGCCAGCTTCAATCATGGCGCGCATCAATTCATAGGCATTCAGACATCCGCCGAACCCGGCCTCCGCGTCGGCTATGATGGGTGCCATCCAGTTTCTCGTCACCAGGCCTTCTGAGTGTTCAATCTGGTCCGAACGCAGAAGCGTCTGGTTGATTTTTCGCACGACCTCCGGTACGCTGTTGGCCGGATACAGGCTCTGATCGGGGTACATTGTCCCGGAAAGATTGGCATCCGCAGCCACCTGCCATCCGCTGAGATAAATCGCTTTCAGGCCGGCCTTGACCTGCTGCATGGCCTGATTTCCCGTGAGTGCCCCCAAAGCGTTCACGTAGTCCTCTTCGTGAAGAAGATCCCAGAGTATTCGTGCGCCGCGATCGGCGATCGAATAAGAGATCGGAAACGAATTTCGGAGTTTCAGAACCGACGCTGCGTCATAATTACGCGTGACATTATTCCAGCGCGGCGAAGATTGCCAGAGCTGTGTCAGTAAGTCAGCTTCGTGTCCATTGGAAGTGCTCTTGCCATTCAACGATAATTCCATAATACTGTTCGCCGTCAGGTTGTGGGATGAAAGTAAAAATACAGAGAGCTCAAATACGGTTTGCGGCGGAGTGATTCTGAACCGTAAATCTGGTCTTGGGGCCGCGTCGCACGTGCTCGGGTCGTGCCGTGAGACTCAATCGTCTTGCAGTAGCGTTTAAATGGGCACCGTCAGAGCGAAGTGTCAGGAACGGTCGGAAATCCGGGTCGGTATACAGGGCACATGCGTCGGAACTTGCGTCACGAAAAGGATCAATGAGAGCGAAAATTTCTTCTTCAGACATTTTTGAACGACCGTTCAATAATTCTGATTCAATGCGTGCCAGTTCCTCTGCGAAAATAATCTCGACCAGCTCTTGGGTCACATATTCACCGGATTCGAGCGTTACGGTGTGCCGCAGCCACTGCCACGTCTGCGCACGGGATATTTCAAGTGTTGCAAGGTCCTCCATCAAGTTGTCCCATGCGACACAACCGATATCCTGGTTCCATGCATGCAGGTATGCTATTCCGACACGGACATTTTTTCGGAGCCCTTCCATCGTAACAGGGCCCGTGGCATCTGGCAACAGATCTGGATTATCCTCCAGATCAGGGGATACGCCAAGTTGGTTCATTTTTGAAAAAGGTTTTCGGGCAGGTCCGATGAAAAAGGGATGGGATACCCAGCATCCATCGTGCCCTATGGAGGACTCAAATTTCTTATCCGCAACAACGCGAGCTTTCTGCTCTTTCCTGAGTTTTGCGGTGCTTCCGGGGGTAAAAGCTGCCATTCCACCCATGGCAAATGCGCCATGGCGATGACATACCCGTATCAGTTGGAGTGCGTATTTTTTCATCCATGGGCGATCCATTCCGATGCTGCCACGATCGGCCATGATGCGATCCGGGTGCTCTTTCAATACCTTGATATCGCTGAAAATCTTATCCCAGCGACCTCCATTGAGCCCGGCGGCATGTTTTCGCGTTTCAAACAGAATCTCCTCCATCTGGAAAGCAGCCGGAAGAGTTTCGATCAAGAGCGTCATCCGGATCGACCCTTCAGACAGCCCGATCTCATTCTCGGTGAGTGAGAATAATATGTTCCACCACCTGGCTTCCAGATAATGTTCGACCTTGGGGACATAATATTTTGGTGTTCGACCCTGCTCCATCAGCGTATGGGCACTGTGATACGCGCACAGTGCAAAGTCCAGTAGCCCAGCCGAGACGTTCTCACCGTCCACGCGGATATTGACCTCTTCCAGGTGCAACCCTCGCATTCGGACCATAAGAAGCGGCATGTCATCGGGGTCGAGCGAATATATTTTTTCCGCAGTTTTGCCGGCGGCTGGTTTCGTGTAAGTCAGGGTGCCTCGCGCAGCGTCGCGCACGTTGGCGATGGCGCTGGCCACGTTGCTCCAACTGGGCTTCATTGAATCCTCCAGGTCGAGCATCGCGGCGTCAGCTCGCTGTCCATCTTTGCCCCGGCTGAGCATATTGATGACCATTTTTGCATCGCTGGCAGGTCCCGTGATTTCTACCCGACGGTCCAGAAGGTCATCCGGCAGTTCGGCAACCTTCCACTCGCCGTGCGAGTCAGGATGTTCGTCTACATCCAAAAAATCAGGAAGGAGGCCGCGGTCATACGTTTTCTGTCGAAGTACACGAGCTTCGAGCAGGCGGGATCGAAACGGTTGTAATTCCCGGTGCAGTCTCGCGATGATTGCGCAGACTTCCGGTTCAAAAAGAGTTGTCGCGACTTCGGACAGTGCACACTGATTAATCTCAACTCCATGCCCGAGTTCGACCCATGTCACGGACGAATCGTCGTTGACGGTGAGCGTGATCGCGTCTTCTGACGGATGACCGTCACTCTGAAAACCGGACAACAGTTCTGAATCGTCAACCGGCTCCGTGTCAATCGATCTGCCTTTGCCTTTCCGCAGTGTGATGGCGGGAATTACTGCACAAACCAGCAATAGAAGGGAAGATGTAAGGAGAAAAAGGGGGTCCATTACTTCAAAGTGATATCGTCCGGCTGCTGCAACAGTCAGACGCGCGAGGGTAAGCACTCTGCTCCTGGTAAGAGTATCTACGTACTTTTTGCGCCGATTCGCGAAGAATGGGGAATCACGGCGTCAGCGCCGCCGAAATGCGCGCGTGCGCTGCCCGGCGGCAGGACGAGCACGGGAGGCACTGCGGATGTTATTTACCGAAACGGTAAGACAGACGGGCTGTAAAAGAGCGGGGTAGTCCCGGAGCAAATTCGTCCTTCCGGAACGGATGATAGGTGGCCCGTTCCGCGTAGACCTTATCGGTGAGATTGTGAATGCGGAGGGATACGGTTGCGCGATCTCCCAGAGGGGCATCCGCTCTGAGATGGATCAGATCATGTCCTGAATATTTTTCGCTGTTGGCGGCATCCATCCAATATTCTCCAATTCGGGCCCATTCCAGAGACAACGATGCTCCGTGCAAAGCGCGCACTGTGTATGTCGCCGTCAGGTTCGAGATGAAGCGCGGAGCAACCTCCATTTCGTTGCCCGAAAAGTCTTCCATCGTTAAACTCTGCCACTCTTCATAACGGTGCCGTGCCCATGTCGCATTTCCCTCGAGAGTAAACTGCGGGATGGCCATGACGGAGAAACCGACTTCTATTCCCCGGTGACTCGTCCGGCCCGAGTTGATCGTTGTACGGGCACCGTCTTCCTGGATGAATGCGATAATATCGTCCCGTTTCTGCATGGTGTAGACCGAAATCTCAAGAGAGGCGATGGAAGGCAAGGAAGACCGAAACCCGATTTCAAACTGATCGGCTTTGACGGGTTTCAGATCGATCGTACTCGTGGCGGCTCCCTGTCTGAAAAGTTGACTCTCCGAGGGTACGCGAAACGCATGGCGATACGAGGCAAATCCGTTAACGCCTCTGTTGAATTGATACGTGATACCCAGCTTGGGACTCAGGTGCGAAAACGCTGTCGAGGTATCCGCAGGCCGTCGCCACCGACCCTCCTGCACGACGCTGAGTTTGTTTTCGTAGTCATACCGAAGCAGGTCCAACCGGAGCCCACCGCTCAGCCGCATGGCCTCAACCGGGGAGAGTTCGGCGTGCAGATAAGGGGAAGCCTGTTGAAACATTACATTATAATCGTACACAGGCTCCGCCGGCTCGAACGACGTAAAAACTGTGCCTTCGCGCTCCGGTTCGATACGTTGCTCGAAACGCTGTCCCGGGCTGCGCTCCAGGTCCATACCTGCTACAATTCTCGTCGAGTATTTTTCAAGGTCGATCCTTTCCCTGATCTGTACACCAAGAGAATAGTTCTCCACCTCCCAGATCGACGGGTCAAAGGTAAGAGACCAGTTCGGGAGTAAATTCATCGAATTGAAACGGAAATACGGTGTGATCGACAACAGAGAAGCGTCCGAGAAGCGTTGGAACGCGGCCGAAACACGCAGCGCCTTCACATTTCTGTACGAAATTGCGGCATAGTTCTGCGACGGGTCGGTTTCGAAGTCGACGCCTGAAATTCCGGACGATCCCGCCGGCTTCATATCCACGAGAGAAAACGAAGCCAGGGTTTTCAACCGGTAGTTTGAACCCCAGATCGAATGGAATTTCAGTGAACCACTCTGGCGTTCATAGGGTGTATCATTGCGCCATCCATCCGACCGGGAAATATTCAAATCCAGTCCGAACTCGCTTTTTCCGACAGGGCCTCCACCGCTGCCCAGAAAACGAAACGTCCCGAATGAGCCTCCGTCAACAGAAATCTTGCCCCCGGATTCATGCCGCGGAGCGCGGGTTTCCACGTTGATGACACCTCCAATGGCATCGCTGCCGTAGAGCGCTGTTCCGGGGCCCTTGATGACTTCAATGGCCCCGGCGTGCGGGATGTTGATTTCGTAAAGAGCATTATGATTGAAAAAGCCCGTTGAGCGAGTCGGAATACCGTTCTCGAGATACAGATACACCGGCGCGAGCGTGAGGGGTTGCCGGATCGAGGTCAAATGTCCTTCACCCGTGGTCATATTCACCCATACACCAGGAATTCGATTCATCACTTTTGAGGGATGAACGGGAACGATATCGGCTATGATCTGCTCGTCAATCACGCCGATGGACGCAGCCACCCGGTTCCTGTCTTGCCGCTCCCGGGTCGCAGACACAACAACACTTCCCAGTTGAACACGCGTCGGCGTCATCGCGATGTCAACGGAATTGATGCTGTTTGCGCGCAGTCGAAGCGACTGACGGTGCGTATTGTATCCCACGTAGCGGGCCAGAAGTGTACGATTTCCGAGTCCCACGGTAGAGAATACATATTCTCCGTTCAGGTCGGTTACGTCGCCGACTGGCGAGTGTCCGTCGTCCTCCAGCAGATACACATGTACTCCCTGAAGCGGCAGACGGGTCTCTGCGTCAAACACACGTCCACCTATGGTCGCAACATTCTGAGCGACAGAAAAAGGCGCAAAACAAGGCAGCCCGAAAAAAAGACCCGACACAACGAACACCAGGATTTCGTGTGTGAATCGAAGAGAAAAGATGTTCGGGGTGCGTGGCACAGTTCGCACGAAACAGGAAAGAAAGAACGCGGTTCCATGGGTACATTCATGTTGACACCCATACGGCAATGCAATCACTTCGTCTGTTTTTTTTCTCTTCCATCATCATCCTGTTCGCAATTCCCCTCCGGGCACAGAACGCGAACGAACTCTCAGTTGAACGCATCTATTCGACGTCCGATTTTGCCCAGGAACCATTCGGACCGGCACGGTGGCTCAAAGATGGATCGGGATATACCACTTTGAGTCCTTCGGAATCGATCTCAGGTGCGTTTGATATTTTATTTCACAATCCTGCCAGCGGTGAGTCGCGCATTATCGTCTCTGCCACAACGCTGGTTCCGAATGGAGAATCGAAGCCCATCTCCATCGACAATTATTCGTGGTCTCCGGACGGCAGCAAGGCTGTACTGTTTACCAACACCAGGCGTGTCTGGAGGCAGAATACAAGGGGCGACTACTGGATACTGGATCTTGAGAGTGGGACCCTGAAACAGCTCGGAGGCGATGCGGACGAGTCCACGCTGATGTTTGCCAAAATCTCACCTGACGGAAAAAAAGTCGGCTTTGTACAAGAAAATAACATTTATGTGGAAGACCTCAGTACAGGGCGGATCACTGCGTTGACGGAGGACGGTTCACAAACGATCATCAACGGGACGTTCGACTGGGTACACGAGGAGGAATTTTTTCTGCGAGACGGGTTTCGCTGGAGCCCCGACAGTCGAAAAATAGCCTACTGGCAACTGGACGCAGAGGGTGTCGGGCAATTCTTGATGATCAACAACACGGATTCCCTGTATTCATACACCATTACCCTTCAGTATCCGAAGGCCGGTACGACCAATTCGGCTTCCCGGATCGGAATCGTGTCGGCCGCGGGTGGAGAAACACTCTGGGTGGAAGACGATGATGACATTCGCAACCACTACCTGGCCCGAATGGACTGGGCGAACGACTCGAACGAGATCATCATTCAGCATCTCAATCGCCTTCAAAACACGAACGAAGTGCGTCTGGCAAACGCCGAGACCGGTAAAACACGTACTGTTTTTACAGATCACGATGATGCGTGGCTCGACGTTGTTGACGATCTATACTGGTTGGACGGCGGTCAGACGTTCACGTGGGTCAGCGAGCGCGACGGATATCGTCACGTGTACCTGATCGACCGAGAGTCCGGAAACATGAAACTCGTCACCGATTTTGGTCACGACGTCGTTTCGATTGCCAGAATTGATCTGCAGAACGAGAAGCTCTATTTCGTGGGTTCGTTCGAGACCGCGACGGAAAGATATCTTTATCGGTCTCCGCTCCGGGGGGGCGGTCCTGTGCGCCTTACACCTGCAGATCTCCAGGGGTGGAATGACTATCAGATCTCGTATGATGGTCGTTGGGCGATCCACACGTATTCGTCATTCGGATCCCCGCCCGTAATCAATCTTATTTCTTTGCCGGATCACCTCGTCGTTTCCGAACTGGTAAGGAATGATCGCCTGCGCGAAACGGTGGCACAGCTCACACTGGGAGAGACCTCTTTCTTTCAGCTCGATATTGGTCAAGGCGTAGGTCTGGACGGATGGATGATTAAACCTTCCGACTTTGATCCTGAAAAACGGTATCCGGTCTTCTTCTATGTGTATGGTGAACCCTGGGGTCAAACGGTCATGAATCGATGGGGTGGATCCAGGAAACTCTGGCATCACACACTGGCCGAGAATGGATACATTGTGATCAGCGTCGACAATCGCGGAACGCCCGGACCACACGGCCGGGAGTGGCGAAAGATGATCTACGGAGAAATCGGAACGATCGCATCCCAAGATCAGGCCGCTTCGCTTGCAAAAATAAGCGAATGGTCCTTCATCGACCCGAATCGTGTCGGAATATGGGGCTGGAGCGGAGGAGGTTCCATGACGCTCAATATGATGTTTAGATATCCGGAGCTGTATCATGTGGGTATGTCTGTTGCGCCAGTTCCGGATCAGCGTTTTTATGATACGATTTACCAGGAGCGATACATGGGATTACCCCAGGACAATAAAAAAGGATATCGTGACGGATCTCCCATCACGTACGCGCAAAACTTGAAAGGCAACCTGTTGATCGTACACGGCACGGGAGACGACAACGTTCATTATCAGGGCACGGAGGCACTTGTAAATAAACTGATCACTTTCAACAAACAATTTGAGATGATGTCGTATCCCAATCGGTCACACGGCATTTTCGAGGGGCGTGGTACAACGCTTCATCTGTACTCAACACTCACGAGATATCTCTTGGAGCATCTGGCACCGGGTGGAATATCGGGCCTTGGACCCACTGCGACTGGGCAACCGCTTAATCAACCGTGAGCGGTATCAGGCCCCGCCGAAGTGCATATCGGATGACATCCGCATGATTTTTTGCGCCAAGTTTGTGCATCAGATTGGAGCGGTGTTTCTCGACCGTTCGAACACTGATATTCAGCAATGCAGCAATTGCGGCGGCCGTCATGCCTTCGGCGACATGCTGCAGGATTTCCCTTTCGCGCGAAGTAAGCAGTTCGTATCGATCCTCGGAATCGAAGTCACGTCCAGCTTTGCCGGTGAGAGCACTACTCAGATAAGGCTTACCGGCGAGGGCCGAATCGATGGCGGCATTCAGTTCTTTGATGTCTGAATTTTTAAGCACATATGCCATTGCACCGTGCCGCAGGGCGCTTGCCACATACGAGTCCGTCGAATACATGGATAATACGACGACTTTGATCGAAGGATATTTTTGTACCACCCGGCGCGTGACCTCAAGACCGTCCAGACGTGGAATTCTCAGATCTACGATGACAACGTCAGGGCGGTGTTTTGCTACAAGTTGAAGCGCAGTAACTCCGTCTTCGCATTCCGCAATGACTTCGTGTTGCGTTGTTTTGTCAAGAAATGCTCGGACGCCTTCACGTACAAGAGGGTGATCTTCGACTAGTAAAATGGATGCCATATTGTTCAGAAATGGTGCAAAATTTTAATCAGAATCTGATACGAGTTCCTGCAAGCGTTCCGCCGGTGGATATTTAGATCGATCGGACTCCGATTGTACGAACGAGTTCATTCTTGGATCGGTAATCGAATCCGGATCGTGGTCCCGTTACCCGGAGAACTCTCAACATTAAGTGTCCCACCAAGTAACATGGCTCTTTCCTTCATTCCGTCGAGGCCTATTCCGCAATCCTCCATAGTCAGAATTTTTTCAGATATTCCTGTACCCTCATCCGAAATAAGGATTCTCAGGCCTCGTTTTTTCTGGGACACGCGAACGATTCCAGATTCGACCCCCGCGTGCCGGGCAATATTGTTGAGGGCTTCCTGAATAATTCGAAACGCGGCGATCTGGACGTCTTCATTGATCACCAATTCGTTGTGGATTTTAATTTTCACATCCAGCGAAATATTGTAAATCCTTTCGAATTCTTTGAAATGAGAGTAGAGTGTGGATTTGAGGCCGAACTGATCGAGCGAGCTGGGACGAAGTTGTCGGGTCAATCGGTCTACCCGATCGATGATGTCGTCAACCGTTTCCGACACCCTGACACAAAGTTCTTCAAGATTTGCAGATGACCCCGTCTCCAGATGCATCATGATTTGAAGGCCCGAAAGAAGGCCACCCACGCTGTCGTGGAGCTCAAGAGAAATTCGTCTGCGTTCTTCTTCCTGAATCGTAGAAAGTTTTCTCGTCATGCGCGACATGTCCTCGTGCGACTGACGCATCTCGTCGAAGAGAGCGCGGTATTTCAATTCGGCGTTTCGCAGGCTGACAGGATACGTTTTTTGATTCGTAATATCCTGTATCGTACCAACCATGGTTTTTTCGCCCAGATGATTGTACACGATTTCTCCGCAACTGAGAATATTTCGCGTTTCTCCGTCCGGTCGGACGATCCGATATTCTACTTCGAATCCGGAATCATTGTCTTCCGCCGCGGTCTCGGCATTCAGCAGAATTGTGTGATCCTCCGGCACTACCAGTTCGAGTATCGTATCCGTACCGGAAATACTGGAATCTTCAGGGAGCCCAAGAATCCTGAATTTTTCGGGTGACCAGATGGAGACTTTTGCGTCGTAGTTGTATGCCCAGTATCCTATTTTGGCGATTCGTCGCGCGTGTGTCAGCAGGCCGGCGTCGAGCACGGGAGCAGAGTCGGGAGCGCCGGTTTTTTTTGATTTCCGATGATCAGGAGTGAATGGCCCCAGAATACTAAAAATGAAGCCGGTGACCTCGTTATCGTGTATCACCGGTCCAATCCAGGCATCGAAAATACGCTGTTCTCCCGCCTGAGAGACATTGTCGAAGTCAAATTGAATAGGGCGCTGTGTCTCTGAGACACGCTTCATCACAGCCCGGACTTCCTCCGTCTGATACGTTGTGTAGTAGAAAATGGACTGTCCCAGTTCCATCGAGGGGATTTCTTCCAGCATTGCCCGATTTGCGAATTTAATCGTACCCTCCACGTCGACATACACAAGAATGAAAGGACAAAATTCGGCGGCTGCGAAAATGTCTGATTCGTTGCCCGGATTTAATTCGTTGCCCGGATTCTTGACGTGATCGGACAAATCCGTAACATCCTGAATCACACCCATCATTCGCCAAAGTCTTCCGGACGGGTCTTCGCTCATTACGTATTCACATCTCACCGACCGGGTTTCGCCGTCCTGCCGACACACCCGAAAAACGATAACGGCGCCGCGATTGAATTTCTCGCTATCCTTGAAAGTCTGAAGTACACGATCTCGATCATCCGGATGGATCAAATGTCTCAGCTGATCGAATGAGGGTTCCGCGTCACCGGGCTCATAACCGATAATGCGATAACTCCTTTCAGAGAGATATACGCGATTGGAATCAATCCAGCGCTCCCACGTTCCGATTTTTGCTCGAACCTGAGTCGCGGCAAGCTGCTTCTGACTGTCACCGAATGCTCTCAGTGCGTTATCTCGCTCGTTTCGAACGGTTTCAAGTTCTCGCTGATATCGTTCAACACGTTTTGCCAGTTCTTCCGTTGACTCAGAAGCTGTATTTCCTGTCTTGTTCGCGGAAGTTGTCGTGATTTCAGTCATCTTGAATTTGTGGCCGTTAAAAAATGGATGTCATGATCAAATAAAATCCGGATGTCTGGCGAATCAGACTGAAAATACGAATTTGTGTTGCCGGAAGCGCCGGCAGGCCATAGCTTAAATCTGCGTCATGCTGAAATTATATAACTGACTGGAATGAGACGAATCCTGTTGATTTTTTTCACGCTTTTTCTGGGCGTCGGGAATTTACATGCCCAGGACCCCGGATCGCTTGGACCGACCGATGGAGACGGACCATTCGACCGCCTGGTCATTCGCGGAGCGACAATGATAGAAGGATCGGGAGCGCCGCCGATCGGGCCCGTAGATATTGTTGTTGAAAACGACCGGATTACGAAAATACAGGTCGTCGGAAATCCAGGACTGCCCATCGATCCGGATCGGCGTCCTGCCCCGGGCACAAAGGAAATCGATGCGCACGAATGTACATTCTTCCTGGATTTGTGGATATGCACGCTCATCCCCACACCATCGATTCTGGTCAGGGAGTCCCTCTTGAATATGTGCTGAAGTTATGGTTGGCTCATGGGATAACCACGAGCCGTGTTGTAGGCGCGCGCGGGGTTGACTGGATCATGGACCTGAAACGGTTGTCCGATGACAATAAAGTGACCTCACCGCGAATCGTTGCCTATCCCTCATTCGGGCAAGATTTTGGACGCCCCATCAGTACGCCCGAAGATGCACGCGAGTGGGTTCAGTGGGTCAGATCCCGGGGTGCCGATGGAATTAAATTCTTCGGTGCACCCCCTGAAATCATGACGGCGGCACTCGATGAAGCGACAAAGCAGGGATTACGTTCAACCGAGCATCACGCGCAGCTCAACGTGACGAGAATGAATGTGCTCGATACGGCCAGCAAAGGACTGATGTCCATGGAACATTGGTATGGTCTTCCCGAAGCTCTGTTTAACGACCGCATTATTCAAGATTATCCCCTCGATTACAATTATCAGAATGAGGCCCACCGTTTTGCTGAGGCGGGGCGACTCTGGAAACAGGCCGCGCCTCCTTTCAGCGATCACTGGAACATGGTCATGGACTCTCTTCTGGCCATGGATTTCAATATCGACCCCACTTTTGTTGCGTATCTGGCCAGCCGCGATCTGATGCGGCAGAGTCGAAACAAGTGGCACGCTGTTCACACCATGCCGGCGCTGTGGGATTATTACAGACCCAGCCGCGCTGCCCACGGTTCGTACTGGTTTTACTGGACGACCGAGAACGAGATGGACTGGAAAGAGAATTTTCGCCTCTGGATGACGTTTGTCAACGAATACAAGAATCGAGGGGGGCGCGTTACTCTCGGAAGCGATTCCGGCTACCTCTATAATCTGTATGGATACGGATACATCCAGGAGATGGAGCTGATGCGGGAGGCCGGCTTCCATCCGCTTGAAGTCATTCGTTCAGCGACCATTCTCGGTGCTGAGGGTGTCGGACTCGGTTCTGAAATCGGCTCGATCCAGGTAGGAAAGAAGGCTGACTTCGTGATCGTCTCGGAAAATCCTCTGGAAAACCTGAAGGTGCTTTACGGCACGGGAGCGCTTCGTCTCAATGACGAAACGGGAGACGTGGAGAAGGTGGGAGGCGTCACGTGGACCATAAAAGATGGAGTGATATTCGATGCGAAACAGCTGCTTCGTGACGTCAGGGATATGGTAGAAGCGTCCAAAGCGCAACTCGGAATGGCCGCAGGCCCGATGCCCATGTTCATTGAGACCGTACACGAACCGGTGGATGAAACCACCAGAAGGTAGAATAATGACCATCACGCTTTTCAACAGAACCCTGCCCATCTTTTTCTCGATTGGTCTCGCCGTTACGGTCATGGCCGTGGTGCCGATTTCAACGCACGAGTCGTTCGAAGCCGGACAGTCTCCGGAGAGGGCCGTGGTGGACAGGTATCCCAAAAATCCAGATATCGACGTTCTTAATTATGCTTTCGAGATTGTTCTGCGGGATGACTCTGATATTATTGACGGCGCGGCAACCATCGAAATGTTATTTCTGACTCATGACTCGCGGGAGATACGATTTGATCTCATCAATACCGACAGCAGCGGACTGGGAATGTCTGTTTCCGGAGTATGGTCCGGCGGACGTCCTCTTCGTTATCGCCACGAAAACGACGAACTTTGGATTTCGCTGCGTTCTGCCCCTGCCGCTGGAAGTACACGCTTCGTGCGGATCGCCTACACCGGAGAACCCGCTGCCGGGCTCAAAATCGGACCGAACAAGTACGGAGATCGTACTTTTTTTTCAGACAACTGGCCGAATCGAGCGCGACACTGGCTGCCGACCGTCGATCATCCCTACGATAAGGCAACCTCCGAGATGATCGTGACGGCGCCGGCTCACTATCAGGTTGTTTCGAATGGTCTGCTCGTGGAATCGACCGACCTGGAAGACGGAAGGCGTCTGAGTCACTGGAAACAGTCTGTACCTGTTGCAACCTGGTTATTTGTCCTGGGAGTTGCCCCGTTTGCCGTGCAGGAGGTTGGAAAATTCGATGGTAAATCCATACAAACATGGGTTTACAGGCAAGATCGTGAAGCCGGTTTTTATGATTTTGCCGTTCCGACAGAACACGTACTTCAATTTTACACGGATTTTGTAGGACCGTACGCGTATGAGAAACTGGCCAATATCCAATCCAACAGTGTGGGCGGTGGAATGGAGGCGGCTTCGGCCATCTTTTACGGGGATGCTTCGGTTACCGGCGACCGGAGTGTACGCTGGCGCAACGTCGTCATACATGAAATCGCCCACCAGTGGTTCGGGAACGCGGTGACCGAATATGACTGGGATGATGTCTGGCTCAGCGAAGGATTCGCTACGTATTTCACATTGTTATTCCAGGAACACGCATACGGACGGGATGAATTTGTCGACGGGCTGAAGCGGGCCCGCACGCGTGTCTTCAATTTCTACGAAAACAATCCGAATTACCGGATCGTGCACGACAATCTGGATGATATGAGTAAAGTAACGACCGGTAATACCTATCAGAAGGGAGCGTGGGTTTTGCATATGCTCAGAAATAAAATCGGAGATGAGGCGTGGTGGTTCGGAATTCAGGATTATTACCGTTCACATTTCAACGCCAACGCCACGACGGACGATTTTCGGAAAAGTATGGAGAAAGCGTCGGGGATGGATTTGAAGGATTATTTCCATCAGTGGCTCTACCAGGGAGGGCACGTGATTCTCGCGGGCGGCTGGCAATATGATGCTGCTCTCAAGGAGGTCGTTGTAGATCTGGCCCAGGTACAGACAGACGGCTACCCGTTTGAGTTCGACGTCGAATTCGGATTCTGGGAAGAGGGTGCAGACGTGCCGACGATAAGATCGATGCGTATGGATGCGGTCGCCAAAAACATCCGTTTCCCGTTTGACCAAAGGCCTTTTCGTGTGACGCTGGATCCGCGAACGGTATTGCTGGCCGAATGGGAGTTTCGGGAAAGATAAAAGCGAATCAGCGTTGAAAGCGAAAGAGAAGTAAAAGTGAATGATCGCTACAAGGATTTCATGGGGCTGAAATTGACACCCGGCGACAGGGCTTTTCTGGAAGGGGAAGAGGGACCGGCCGGCAAAATGGCCATGTCCATTCTGGTTCGAATGGCGAATGTTTTTGATGTCGACAGGCTCATGGACATTTCTATGGCTCACGTGGATTCTCCCATCTATATGGGAGTCGCCACCATGGAATACGCCGAGCGACTCGCGTCGCTGGGCGCTCGCGTTCGGGTTCCGTCTACCTTGAATGTCAGCGGCGTGGATGAACACGGTTGGGAAGAGTGGTCGGTGCCGGCCGAAGTGGCGGAAAATGCTCGCCGTCAGATGGCGGCTTACGTCAGTATGGGGTGCAAACCGACCTGGACTTGCGCACCCTACCAGACCGAAACCCGACCCGAATTCGGACAGCAAATCGCATCAGGTGAGTCGAGTGCAATCTGCTTTTTCAACTCCGTCATCGGAGCCAGGACCGAACGCTACCCTGACCTCCTGGATATCTGCGCTGCGATAACCGCGCGGGTGCCGGCGCGAGGATTACATCTGTCGGAGAATCGAAAAGGGACGGTTCATCTTGTGCTGGACGGAATCTCTGATGAACTGCTGGACAACGACGCCTTTTACCCGGTTCTCGGGTACCTGATCGGGAAACTTGAGCCGGACGGCGTTCCCGTGGTCTCGGGATTCGAGGCTCCGATTTCGGATGATCGACATAAAGCCATTTGTGCCGGCGCAGCATCTTCGGGGGCTGTTGCCCTATATCACATTGTGGGTCATACACCTGAAGCCGGTACGCTCGGGGAGGCTTTTCACAACGAGGCGCCGCAGCGTACGATCGCAGTCACGATGGATGCCATTCTAAAAGCGTATTTAGAATTGTCTACCGCAAGAGGTGATCAACTTGACATGGTTGTGCTCGGAAGTCCTCATTATTCAGTCAACGAATTTAAAATTCTTGCCCCTTTGCTCGATGGAAAGCATTGTCATTCGGATGTCACCTTCCTTGTGACCTGCAGTCGAGCGGTTCGAATGATTGCCACAGAACTGGGCTACCTCGCTCCTCTTGAATCTTTCGGGGGACGAATCACGGTGGATACCTGCCCTCTCGCCTCTCCCATGCTGCCTGATCATATTCAATCGATTATGACGAATTCAGCGAAATATGCATATTACACACCCGGTCTTCTTAACGCTGACATTGCTTTCGGAACCTTGGAGGACTGTATTCGCTCGGCGGTTGACGGGAGAATTGAACGCGACGAGGCGATCTGGTTTTCTTGATGGCCGGATCTCACTGAACAACCCGATTCCAAATGATAAAACCCGATTCCGAATGGTAAAACCCGATTCCGAATGGTAAAACCAGGTCAGATACAAGGACGCATGGTTGTCGACGGAGAAGCCTCGGCGACCGTCATTAAAAGCAGCGAACCACTCAGCTTCTGGGGAGGATATGACCAGGCCACGGGCGAGATTATCGACCGCAGGCACCCCCTCTCCGGTCAATTCGGGGCAGGGAAAATCATGGCCATTCCGTTTACCCGCGGCTCCAGCACAACGAGCTCTATTCTGATTGAAGCTGTTCGCGCCGGCGTCGCGCCGGTCGGTTTGATTACTATCCGGGTGGATTCGTTTCTGGCGCTGGCTTCCATTGTGGCAGACGAAATGTATGAGGCATCGTTTCCTCTGGTATCGGTGAGCAGCGACGATTTCGAGAGAATCACGAACGGTTCTCGCGTTTCTATCAAGCGTGGCGGGCTGATTATTCTTGAACAAGGTGATACCGCGCCGGGCGACACCGCGCCGGGTGACACAGTGCCGGGCGACACTGAGCTGCGCGACACTGAGCCGCGTGACACCGCGCTGGGTGACACAGTGCCGCGCGACACCGCGCCGCGTGCGACTGAGCTGAGCGACACTGAACCAAGCGATTCCGCGCCGCGTGATCAAAAATAGAGATCAGCCGTTTCTCGATGTTGTTTTCTCGCTCTAAGAGTCTGTCGGACTAGGAAGAATCTCCAATTGTTTTTATTAGGTCTACGCTAAATTTGGACGAAGCATTGATTCGATAAAAACAATTACTTACACCGAAAGTCCGACAGACTGCTAAAACTCGCTCAGACTTCGAGCATTTATTATTATCGGGCCCCGATCTCCCATTTCGACATCGGTAAGTTCTACGGCTGCATCGTGTTCGAAAAACAGTTTCCAGTCACCTGTAATTGCCTGCTCAAGTATTTTCGCTTTCTCTTCTATCGTGGTCATGGGCCACAGATCATAGGCCATATTCCACGCAGGCATCAGGTGCGACGATGTCGGAAGAAGATCTGCTACAAAAAGCAAGGTGGCTTTTTCGTCGTGGATTTTTACGAGCTGCATGGCACGTGTATGTCCGTCGACTGAGATCAGGTCTATGCCGGGATAAAGAGTACTGCTTCCATCGAGAAGATTCAATTGTCCAGATGCCGCAAGCGGTTCCAGGTTTTCTGCGAGAAATGAGGCTTTCTCCCGGACGTTTGATTTTTCGGCCCAGTCCCAGTGAGATCGTTGTACGTGAAAGGTGGCGTTCGGAAATGCCACTTCCAGCCGGTCACCGTTTCGGCGTGTGCTTCCGCCACAGTGATCAAAATGCAGATGCGTCAGAATTACGTCCGTAACGTCAGATTCATTGAACCCGAGCGCCGCGAGACTCTTGTTCAGGTTCATTGATGTGTCGTCGACGGCAAACATTTTTCCGAATTTTTCAGGGTATTTGGTCCCAATTCCATTGTCTACAAGAATTAACCGCCCATCGCCTTCAAGCAGGAGGCAGCGCATGTGCATGGGAATTCGGTTGTTGGCATCCGGGGCGATACTTTTTTGCCACAGCGCCCTCGGCACGATACCGAACATGGCTCCACCGTCAAGGGAGAATCGGCCCGTTTCAATGGTGTGCAGTTGATACCTGGAAATCCGGGGCATGACGTCAGATGGGCTCAGGAAGAAATTCTATGGGTGATGCAGCGCGGGCCAGGTTGGACACGTCGCCGGGCACAGACAAGATAGGAGAGAAAAAAACATTTGGAACTGAATACCTGCCAGTTTTTATGGGATATGATTGCTCCCGGTCCTAATCTTCAGCGATTCTGATTAACGGCCTGAGATAGAAATGATCCAGAATGATACTGCGGTGCGAGCGTGCCTCGCCGCACTGGAGAAAAAAGTGACGGGTGAACTGCGGACCGACGCGTACAGCAGGATGCTTTACAGCACGGACGCCAGTATATATCAGGTTCAGCCGCACGCCGTTCTGATCCCCCGAAATCGGGACGATGTGCATGCTGCGATTGAAACAGCCGGCGAGTTCGGTGTTCCGGTATTGGCGAGAGGGGCCGGAAGCAGTCTGGCGGGGCAGGCAGTGGGCGAAGCGCTCATGATCGATTTTACGAGGCATCTCGACGAGATCATTGACATCAATCCAGAAGAACGCACGGCGCGCGTGGAGCCGGGCGTCATTCTCGGTTCGTTGAACGGCGAATTGAGCAAGTATGGACTGAAATTCGGCCCCGACCCGGCGAGTGCAGATCGGGCGGCGATGGGCGGAATCGTCTCGAACAATTCAACAGGAGCCCACTCCATCTTGTACGGAATGACTGCGGACCATGTCTTGGAATCCAATGTGATTCTGAGCAACGGTTCGCGGGCACATCTGGGTCCGGTAGAATGGGATCAACTCGCTGATGTTACCGCAGGAAGCGCTCTCGAAAATCGGATCGCCCGGGGTATCCGAGATCTTGTTCGGGGTGAAAAAAACCGTCATTCAATCATCGACGGCACACCCCGTCACTGGAGGCGAAGCGGAGGATACAACATCGACCGATTCGTTCCTGACGGAGCATCGTATCACGCCCTGCGTGATTCCCGATTCAATCTGTCGAATTTGATTTGCGGGGCAGAAGGAACGCTGGCAATTATCGAAGACGTGACGCTCAATCTCGTTTCCATCCCGAAACATACCGGTCTCGCAATTGTGCATTTCGACGATCTGGCTGCTGCCCTGAGTGCCGTGGAAGTCATTCTGGAAACCGATCCGTCGGCGGTGGAACTGCTCGATAACCTGGCCATGACGATGTGCCGCGAGGTCGGCGTCTGGCGTCGAAAACTCGAGACGTTTATTGACGGTCGTCCTGATTGTGTGCTGCTGACTGAATTTTACGGAGAATCCCAGTCCGAGATCGTATCAAAGATTGATAAGATGGAAAATCGGTTGCTCGCAGCAGGCACCGGGGCGGGTTCGATTGTTCGCAGGACGAGCCGCGATGCTCAGGCCGTCGTGTGGTCGGTTCGGCGCGCCGGACTCGGAATCCTGATGAGTATCAAAGGGGATCACAAACCGATCCCTTTTATCGAGGACGCTGCAGTGCCGAAAGAGCACCTCGCCCACTACGTTACGGAGGTTGAACGGTTTTGCAAAACGCTCGGAGTTCGTGTTGCCTATTACGCTCACGCCAGCGCCGGGTGTATTCATATTCGTCCGCTGATCAATACAAAATCTGCCCGCGAGATTGCACTTCTGCCCGAAATCGCGTCCTTCTCCATTGAATTATTGAAAGGAAACGGAGGGGTTCTATCGAGCGAACACGGAGACGGAAGGTCTCGAAGCTCGTTCAACAGGTCTTTTTTTGGTGAGGAACTGTATAACATTTTCCGCCGGGTCAAGGGTCTTTTCGATCCGGACAATTTGTTCAATCCGGGAAATATCGTTGATGCTCCAGAGATGACGGAGAATCTCAGGTATGGGGCTGATTACACGGTGAGTCTTCCAGAGACGTTTCTGGATTTTTCGATGGACATGGGCATTGATCGTGCTGTTGAGACATGTAATGGAGCGGGCGTTTGCCGAAAGCTGACGGGCGGAACGATGTGCCCGAGTTTTATGGCCACCCGCGACGAAGAACATTCAACAAGAGGAAGAGCAAATGCTTTGCGTGCGGCGCTGAACGGTTCGACGCCCGGTGGCCTGCACGGTCACCGATTGATGCAGACGATGGACTTGTGTCTGGAGTGCAAAGCCTGCGTCTCAGAATGTCCGTCTTCGGTCGATATGGCCAAGCTGAAAGTAGAGGTACTCGCTCAGCACCACGCCGCACACGGCGTGCCCTTTCGATCCAGGCTTTTTGGCTCGATTGCAGATCAGAACAGGCTTCGAACAGGATCCGCCGCACCGATCCTGAATTATTTCCTGGGGTTAAGCAGCATTCGATGGTTAGCGGATCGATTCGTGGGCATCAGCCGGCACAGGACCTTTCCCGAAGTGGCGGAAGTATCGTTTGTAGCCTGGTTTGAAAAAAATGAGGCCGAGCGCAGCGACGACAATCACGCGGCCGGCGATCGCCCGAAAGTGGTCTTGTTCAATGACACGTTCAACACCTATAATTATCCGGAAGTCGCTATCGCTGCCACGCGATTTCTCGAGACCGCCGGATTTGATGTGATTTTACCCGGGCATCATTGCTGCGGCCGGCCCATGATATCGAAGGGGCTTGTGTCGGAAGCGCGGTCTTGCGCTGAGGATACGGTTTCTCGATTGTATCCATATGCTGCGAAAGGATATCGAATAGTGGGCCTGGAGCCGAGTTGCCTCCTGACGCTGCAGGATGAATACCACTCGTTGCTTCCCGGAGATTCACGCGTCGCTGTGGTTGCCGAAAAAGCTGTATTGTTCGAGGAGTTTGTGATCGACCTGTCAGCGAACGGAAATCTGGATATCGTCTTCTCGGACGATTCGAAAAACATCCTGTTTCACGGTCATTGCCATCAGAAGGCGCTTACCGGCACCGCGTCCTCGATCGCTGCGTTGGGCCTTCCCGCGCATTATAAAGTGAAGGAAATCGACTCGGGCTGCTGCGGAATGGCAGGTTCATTTGGATACGAGAAAGAACATTATGCGCTCTCTCAAAAAATTGGAGAGCAACGATTGTTTCCGGCTGTTCGAGCAGCGGAGGACGACGTAATCATCGCCACGCCGGGTGTAAGCTGCCGCGAGCAGATATGGCACGGCACTGGAAGAAAGGCGTTTCATCCTGCAGAGATCTTGTGGGATGCCGTACGACCGGTCAATCCTGACCCAGACGGTTGACATCCCAAAGAAAAAGAATATGTCCGGCTATCACATGTCGTCGAAGGAGTTTCGTAAATACGGAAAGGAACTCATCGACTGGATTGCAGATTATTACGACTATATCGAATCCTATCCGGTCCAGTCCGTGGTCTCTCCGGGCGAGATTCGTGCGGCTCTGCCCGATGCCGCTCCGGAAACGGCCGAGCCTTTTGAAGACTGGATTCAGGACGTCGAAAAGATCATTCTTCCGGGCCTGACCCACTGGCAGTCACCAAGTTTTTTCGGGTATTTCCCCTGTAATTCTTCGGGGCCGGCAATCCTTGGAGACCTGCTTTCTTCGGGCCTGAATGTCCAGGGAATGATGTGGTCGACGAGCCCGGCCTGCACCGAAGTCGAAACGCATGTGTTGGATTGGCTGGTTGATATGCTGGATCTGCCCACACATTTCAAGTCCTCTTCCGCGGGAGGCGGGGTTATTCAGGACACCGCATCGAGCGCGACTTTATGTGCGATGCTCGCAGCCCGATTCCGGATGGAACAGAGAAAGGGGGCGGTCGGCTCGTCGGACGTTGAGGCCCGATCAGGGGAAGCCGCTTACCGGTTTGTTGCCTACGCCTCCGAGGAAGCACACTCTTCGGTTGAAAAAGGGCTGCGTATTATCGGAATATCAACGGAGCGATTGCGAAAAATCGCTACCGACGGCTCCTTTGCGATGAACGTTACCGAATTGCGCGCTGCCATGCAATCCGACCGTGAAGCGGGTCTTGTTCCTTTCTTTGTAAGTGCTACGGTGGGCACGACGTCATCGAACGCTATGGATCCACTCGACAAAATCGGCGATGTATGCCAAGAATTTAACACATGGCTGCATGTCGATGCCGCCATGTCGGGTACCGCGGCCATTTGTCCCGAATTTCGCTGGATACACAAAGGTCTGGAGAGTGCAGACAGTTACTGTTTCAATCCGCATAAATGGATGTTCACGAATTTTGATTGCGACTGTTTTTATGTGGCGAACCGTTCCGATCTGACTGGTGCGTTGAGTATTCTTCCTGAATACCTGAAAAATGATGCGACTGCGTCGGAAGCTGTTTTCGATTATCGCGACTGGCAGATTCCTCTCGGCAGGCGGTTTCGGGCACTCAAACTCTGGTTTGTAATTCGCCAGTACGGCATTCAGGGTTTGCAATACCACCTTCGACGCCATGTAAAACTTGCACAAACGTTCGGACAATGGGTAGAGGAAGATCCGCAATTTGAGATTCTCGCACCGTATCCTCTGGCTCTTGTCTGTTTTGCGCATAAGGCCGGCGATGAATTCACCAATCGGCTTCTTGAAACGGTAAACCGTACGGGCAAAATCTTCGCGACTCATACAACGCTTCGGGGCAGGTTCGCGATTCGCATGTCTATTGCGCAGACATATACGGAACTTCGACATGTAGAGCGCGCGTGGAAATTATTCCAGGAGACCTCCAGAAGCCTGCAAGCCGCCCGGCCGGAGAATGCGTAAGACAATTTTACTGACGAAAGAGGTAAGTTCGATCCGAGAAGTAGTATATTATGCGACCGACCGGGTGTCGTGAAACTTGCGTATCTGGTCCTCTTGCAGATCACCTTCCGTAAAACAACCCAATACAGACCCGAGATGAAGAACCAGGATATCTCTCGTAGAAATTTTCTTCTGAAAATGTCAGCAGCCTCCGGCGTATCGCTGGGAATGGCCGGAATTCTAACAGGATGTGGGGGTGGAGGAGAATCAGAAACTGCCGACCTGGAGCCGGTGGCTGAGACTCCGGTTGTCGCCGAAGAAGTTTCGTGCACCGACGTCAGTGGTTTGACCGAATCGGAGGCAAGTATGCGAGATGCACTTTCTTACGTCGATACATCGACGGAAGAGGGGAAAACATGTGCGAATTGTGCACTTTACACGGTGGCAGCCGACGGCGAAAATTGTGGCGGCTGTACGTTGTTGAAAGGCCCGATCCATCCCGAGGGATATTGCATCTCCTGGGCGGTGCAGACTGCATAGATAAAGGATACTGGCGCTCTGATTCGTAATTATCGTTTCAGGCGACAAGTGAAGGGCCTCTGCGCTTTCATAAGCGTGGTGGCCCTTCTGCAAAATGGTAGAGCGGCGTGTTATGACTTTGCGTCGGCAATCAAACCGCGTACGATCCACTCGGCCAGGGTCTGTCTGTTTTCAAATCTCGTAATGCGCACCTGATCTCCGCGGTGCTGAATATTTGCAAGCTCAATAAGCACAGAAACCGGTCGTGTTTCCCGAAGCATGTATAAACCCGCGCGATCCACAATTTTTCCATTGTAGTCACGTCCGGGCTGAACGCGTGCATACTGTTTTCTGAAAGTGTTTTGAAGCGCATTGCTCAGTTTGTATCCGGCATTGCTGGCGTAGTAGAAATTGACGTCGATTTGCGTGCTTTTACTGATACGCGAGTCTATGTGAATCTCAATCATTCTTTGAAGAAGGGCAGTTTTTTGGTGTTTATCGTAAAGCTGATTGATGATGGTGACTCGGTCGCGAAGCCTTGTCAACTGGTTCAGACTGATCGGGCGATTGCCCAGGTGTTTTTCGTCTTTATCACCCGGCAAAAACTGAATATCACGGATTCCATCGTTGTCCTGGACGATGATATAGACCGTGGCTGACTGCTCTATAAGAGCCCGTGCCGTTCTGAGCATCGTATCGTATGCGTATTCGTCTTCGCTCAGTGTTCTTCCGGCCCGCGTTCCCTGCGCACCTGGATCAGGGCCCCCGTGTCCACTGACCAGGTAATACACATGGTTTTTCAGTGTCGTATGTTTGATCTCAACATTCTGATAGGCAGCGCCGAAAATCGGATGGCGTTCAATCCTTATTCTTCCCGGGAGCTGATATGTGACATTAAGTTTCAGTTCCGTTCCGTGCGCCAGCCGGTCACCGTTGATGCTCTTGAACTGCCTGGTGAGTGAGGCCGACGGTGTATACCCGTTTCGACGGAGTAGACTGTAAATGCCCTCTCCCTTTTGGGCCGTAGCGAACGAGTGTTCTGTATCTGACTGGGCGTAGGCAGAAAAAGTCGTCGCTACCAGAAGGATCGCAGTCAATAATGCTTTCATTTTCTTGAATAATATTCGAGGGGCTGTATCTGTGCGCATGCAGGGTCCAATATTGTGCCGTTTGATAGGGTCACTGACCTGGATACCAGAAACAGGAGAATCCGGGCATAAAAGAGCCGAATTAAAAAAAGCAAGGAGCTGATAGGGCGGGTCAGGCAGGAAATTGCTTCCAACCCAACGAAGAAATTTCCCAGGAAAACAATGTGCTCAAGACTGCTCGCTGGACTCGGTCTTGGCACCGCGTTATTTTTCTGGCAGTTCAGCGCGATCATTTCCAACAAGTATAGATTTCCGATGCACCGATTTATTTCAATCAGGATCTACCTGATTATCTTTGCGATATTCGTATTGATTGTATCCGTACTTCCTTCGATGGTCATGGCTCAAAAAACGGACGTTCTAACGCTCCGGAACGGAGACGTGATCACCGGAGAGATCAACAGTCTCGATCATGGAAGACTGGAATTCAGTACGCCCAGAATGGGCACTATTCAGGTTGAATGGCAGGAAATTGCCCGTATTTCCAGCGACAAAGTATTCCAAGTAGAGTTGATCTCCCTTGACCTCATCGTAGTCAAATTGGGCATCAGCAAAGAAGATGGTATGGTGCGGGTAACTCAAAACGGCGTCGAGCGTACGTACGCCATGAGTCAGATTACGGAAATGACGAGGCTGAAAAGTACATTTTTCTCGCGTCTTAAGGCTACGGTTCAATTTGGTGCAAATATTGTCAAAGCAAACGATGAGAGAACATTTAATTTCGACGGATCGCTCTAGTATCGATCCTCGAAAATTCTCTCTAACGTTAAGCTAAGCTCGTACCTCAGTTCGCAGGAGGCTCGCGAGCTCAACACTACGAACAAAGCTTTGATAGACGTTACCCGCTTGTTCAGGTATGGTTGGGGTCTGGGAGCGAACACGAAATTTGAAAGCAGTGACGAGCTGAATCTGGAAAGTCGCATTAACCTCGGGCTGCTCGCTACAAAGTCAATCATCCAGTCGAACAGCGTCTTGTTTTATGGTATTCTTGGAGCACAGTCAAACAGCGAAAAATTCTCCACGGCAGAAGAGACCCTGACGTCCGCAGAGGGTGTAATTTCCATGACGTTTGAATATTTCAAATTCCGGAACCCGGACATCGACTTCAGTATTTCGGCCAGTGTTTACCCCAGCATAACGGAAGATGATCGTGTTCGCGCCAACGTAAAAGGGAGGATCGCCTACGAGATAATATCAAACTTGGATCTCAGTTTGAATGGATATTTCGATTGGGACAGCCGCCCGGCCCCCGATTCACCTACAAATGACTTTGGCATTTTTACGTCCATCGGGTATTCATTCAATTAAGGCCTGTTAACAGAACTGGCGTTTTTGCCGATCCCACGAGTGTGTGCTCGCGCGGATATTACCGTTCGCGAAGCGAGTTTCCATTATCATAAAACGAGTTGGGATCATGTCACGACGAGCTGAGGCGGTTTCTGGGTTTACCAGAAATCATCAGACCCTGATCATCGTAGCACGCATATTCGCCGGATTTGGCTGGCTGATCAGCCTCGCGGGAATCATCGCATGCGGTTTTACATGGGGGCCGGCAGGCGAGGCCTTTGCTGCCGTATTCAGCGGCGGGATGAAGGCGGATATGGCAGGAGTAACGGCGAGTGCGGCACCGTTTTTTTCGTCCCTTATGATGATCCTTACCGGTTTCATCGTGGTCGCATACGCGCAGGTCATGCGCGTCGTCTCGTCAATCGAAGCCAATACGCAGGCTTCTTTCCTGCTGCTGGATCGCCGCCTGCCCAATCCGCATCCGGACGCAGACACCTACGCCGGGTTCAACGATCCCGGGCTGGGATCCATTCCGATGTAACTATCGGACCATTTTCTCGATGGCATCAGAAATCAATCAGCGTTAACAGATCTTAGTGTGCTCACCGTCTTCTACCATGTACCCGAGGGGGGACTCGAACCCCCACGTCCAAAGGACATACGATTTTGAGGCTTCCGCCTTGTAGACGAATCCCATGCCGCCACGCCCAAGTTCAGCGGTGATCTTGTAATGGGAAAGTGATTTGCCAACCATAGTGATGCGAGAGAGGTTGGCTCAAAGAAAAGGGACGGACGGCGGAAGTGCAATTAAGGGGGTGGAGGGGTAGTGAGTGAGGGATAGGGTCTACCTATCCTCCTTCTGGATCGCGCTCGATTTTCCGAAAATAACTGGTTCTAAGCCTCAGCCTCCCTCGCCATGACTAAACGCCATGCGAAGAAGGAGGGGCTCTCTCAGATGCCGTCGATTCACTTACTTCAGCAATATCATCTGTTTGACTCGCTGCTGACCGTCAGCTTCGAGCTGATAGAGATATACTCCGCTAGGAAGTGCTCTGGCGTCAAACGTGACCTGATACCGTCCTGCGATAAAAGGTCCGTCAACCAGCGTGATTATCTTCTGTCCCAGCACATTATAAATTGTTAGCACGGCATGCGCGGAACGAGTCAACGAAAAGATAATGTTTGTGACGGGATTGAACGGATTTGGATAATTCTCGGATAGCGTAAACGCGATGGGAACCTGATCATCCATGGGCTCGATGGCGGTTATGACTACACCATTTGGGTTGATCTGCCCTCGAATTTCTCCGGCTCCGTTGGCCGCCGTATGCACGTTAAGATACAGGTCGCCGGCGAGCAGCGATTGGATAAGCTGGTCGGTAAGCGGTTGACCGTCGGAAGCCGTCCACAACCCGGAGGCCGTGTTGCCGGTGAAGTCACCCGTGATGGTGCGTACAGGCGGTCCGTCTTCGCCGGCGGCCCCGTTATGAAAGTGCGCCGCCGCGATCGGTCCGCTCAATCCTTCTACACTCACGAGAAAACGTACCCCGGCGTCGGTCAAGGCAAGGGCTGCTGTTCCCCTGGCGTCACTGATAACGACATGCGTCTCCTGAGACGCCGATAATTTTGCCATGAAGAAGGATTGAGCGCCCGCCTGGATGGGCACGATAAGGCATGCCAGAATGAGAGCGGTGAAGTGGTATCTCTTCATCATAGTAATCCTACTGATATTTAGGAGCACGGTGGAAAAACTGTAGGCCTGACCGCGTATTCGTTACGAAGTTGTGTGGTGGGTAGCGGTGATTACGGATCGGGCTTCAGCCACGCCATGAAGCGCTGCTGTCTATATCATACACATTAATTCTGTTCGAGAACAACTCTGTGATGCTCCGCCGCT
>JACZYD010000007.1 GCA_022571255.1 Bacteroidota bacterium | reverse complement strand
TCGCCGGGTTTTTTGATATGGATGTTCTGCATCCCTTCCGGGCCGTTCGGCCTGTACGTGAACTGGCAAACAAGATCGCGTGTGTTCCCTACGATGTGATAAGCACGGAAGAAGCCTCCCTGCTTGCCGCTGGAAACGCAGACAGTTTTCTGCACGTGATTCGACCCGAGGTCGATGTGCCGGATCGGGAAAGTGACTACGACGACCGGGTTTACAAAAAAGGAGCTGAAAATCTTGCCGCATATATTGCCTCGGATCGATCCGTTCAGGATAAAGAGCCCTCTGTTTACCTGTATCGACTTGTCATGGATGGTCGCTCGCAAACGGGGATCTTCGCTTGTGTTTCCGTCGATGATTACGACAACGACACGATCCTGAAACACGAGCTGACCCGGCCCGCAAAAGAAAACGATCGAACGAGGCATATTCTCGCGCAGCAGGCGCATGCAGAGCCGATCATGCTCACATTCCGGGATGATCCGGAAATCGAGAGCGAAATGGCTTCTGTCTCAGCCGGCGATCCTCTGTATGATCTGACATCCGACGATGGTGTGCGGCACACCATATGGAAATTTTCGGATCCGGGAGCCATAGTCAGCCTGTTCGGAAAGCTCGATAAATTATATATAGCTGATGGTCACCATCGTTGTAAGGCTGCAAGCCGCGCGGCGAAGGAACATGCATCCGGGCCTTCAAGTGAGGAAGTAAATTATTTTCCCGCGGTTTTATTCCCGATGGGACAGATGACGATTTTACCGTACAACCGGGTCATTCTTTCGATACAGGATTCGCCGGAGCAGTTTCTGGGTGCTTTGAGAGAGCGTTTCGAGATGGAGGAGAACGTGGATCCAACTCCGCAGCAGAAAGGAAACATATCCATATATCTGAGCGGTACGTGGTACGGCGTACGATTATCTGGTGATTCTGAAGATGGAGTGACAGGAAATCTGGATGTTGACAAACTGTCCAGGCAAATTCTCGATCCTTTTTTCTCGATAACGGATCCCCGGACCGATCCCAATATAGATTTTGTCGGAGGTATACGGGGAACCAGAGCGCTGGAGAGGCTTGTAGAGGAAGGAAAGGTTGCGCTCGCCATATCGATGTATGCCACAAGCATTGAAGAGCTTGTGGCTGTATCGGATGCGGGCAAGCTGATGCCGCCCAAATCTACGTGGTTCGAACCAAAATTAAGAAGTGGATTGTTGGTCCACACATTTTAGGAAGATGGGCATTTAGTACGGTTTTCGTACTATCTCACCATATAGTATGAATTCTTTACTATTTGTGATATGCATATACTTATTGCCGATAAACTGTCCGACCAGTGTGTTGAACGCCTCGAAAGTGCCGGTCACCAGGTTACGATACGTCCGGAATTAAAAGACGACGACCTCGTTTCCGCCATGTCGGATTTGAAGCCGCAGATTCTCGTGGTGCGATCCACCAAGGTCTCTGCCGGGATGATGGATGCAGCCAGGTCTCTGGAACTGATCGTGAGGGCAGGCGCCGGATATGACACAATTGATTCAGACGGCGCGTCGGAGAGGGGTATATTCCTTGCCAACTGTCCGGGAAAAAATGCGGCCGCGGTGGCCGAGTTGACAATAGGGCTGATTCTTTCGCTCGATCGATCCATACCGGATAACGTGAGCGATGCCAGAAAAGGAGAGTGGAATAAAGCAAAATACGGAAAGGCTCACGGAGTGAAGGGGAAAACACTCGGAATCGTGGGCCTCGGCAGCATCGGACGAGAAGTTGTTCAACGGGCGAGGGCGCTTGAAATGCACATTGTGGCATGGAGCCGGTCGCTCACCGACTCGAAGGCCGATGCGCTCGGTGTGGAGCGGCTTGCCTCGCCGATCGAAGTTGCGAGGAGGTCTGATGTGGTTTCTCTGCATGTGGCATCTGCGCCGGAGACCCGGAATCTTGCTGATACCGCTTTTTTTGAGGCCATGCGTCCAGGCGCTTTTTTCATCAATACGACTCGAAGCAACGTGGTCGACGATGAGGCCTTGCTCCGGGCCATGGATGAAAAAGGAATCCGCGCCGCGCTGGACGTATTCAGCGGGGAACCCGCATTCAAACAGGGTCCGTTTTCGCATCCGCTTGCTTCCCGGAGCGATGTGTATCTGACCCACCATATTGGTGCATCGACGCTGCAGGCGCAGGAAGCCATCGCGGAAGAAGCGGTTCGCTTGATTCTGGCGTACGCCAAGACGGGCCAGGTGGCCAACTGCGTCAACATGGCCGAGACCACTCCGGCGACGCACCAGTTGACCGTGAGGCACCTGGATAAAGTCGGAGTACTGGCTTCTGTGCTGGACGAAATTCGAAATGCGGACTGGAATATTCAGGAAATGGAAAACCTGGTCTTCTCGGGTGCGCGCGCCGCGTGCGCCACGATTCGTTTTAATGGTTCACCTGACTCATCGGTTCTACATAGAATCAGTGGCCTCGACGATGTACTTGCCATTAACATAATCGACCTTTAATGAACAGGATACACAATTTCTCTGCTGGACCTGGTGTCTTGCCTCTCGAAGTACTTGAAGAAGCAAGAGATGAAATGCTCTCCTACAAAGATGCGGGTGCGTCGGTCATCGAAATCAGTCACCGATCACGGCAATACACCGAGATCGCGGACAGTGCCACTCAACTTTTGAAAGGTCTTCTGGGCCTCGGAGACGACTGGAACGTGTTGTTTCTCCAGGGCGGAGCCTCCATGCAGTTTTATCAAGTCCCATTGAATTTTCTCGGGCCGGATAACGTGGCTGACTACGTTGATACGGGTGCGTGGTCCAAAAAAGCGATAGCCGAAGCGGGCGCCGTCGGGCGCGTTCATATCGCAGCGACGTCCGCCGAAGCGGGATATTCGGAAATCCCTGAAGCAGAAGAATGGAAAATCACGGATGATGCCGTGTATCTGCACTACACGTCGAACAATACCATATTTGGAACGCAGTATCATTTTCGGCCGCCTACCGACGTCGCCCTTGTATGCGACGCATCCAGCGATTTTCTCTGCCGGCCGACAAACACAAGCGGGCACGGCCTCATTTATGCCGGTGCACAGAAAAATCTTGGCCCGGCGGGAGTGACCGTCGTGCTGGTCAATAATTCGTTTCTGGAAACGCGAAAAAAAGAGTTGCCCTCCATGCTGGACTACGGAACACATGTGTCAAAACTGTTCAACACGCCACCGGTCTTTGCCGTGTATCTGGTCGAAAAAGTGTTGAGGTGGCTCCATGGACTGGGCGGTCTTGAGGCGATGGAGACGCGCAACGTTGAGAAGGCTGCTGTACTCTACGAGCGAATTGATCGCAATGATTTCTACCGGGGAACCGCCACCACAGACTCTCGATCTTTAATGAATGTCACCTTCCGGCTTCCGTCTGAGGAGCTCGAAGCAGATTTCATCAAAGAGGCCATGGATGCCGGTCTGGCAGCCCTGAAGGGTCATCGTAGCGTGGGCGGAATTCGTGCATCGATATACAATGCGTGCGATCCTTCTTCCGTTGCGGTGCTCGTCTCTTTCATGGACGAGTTTGAAAACGCAAACGGATGATTTTTCCATGTGAATCGAGAATGTGGACATCTCTTCGTTGCGCCCTTCGGTCGGGCTGCGTATATAGGCGACGACAAATCCTGACATAGCAGCAAAAAGTATGGCCTATACGATTGGTGTACCCAGGGAGCGGCTTGCTGCCGAACGTCTTGTTGCCTTGGTACCGGAAACAGTCTCCCGCCTGACAAAAAGTGGCGCTACGGTACTTGTCGAAAGGGGAGCCGGTGAATCGGCCTTTATTTCAGACTTGGAATATGAAGATGTCGGTGCTCGATGTGTCTCTCTCGAAGAGGCATTTGATGCGGATATTGTTCTCAAGGTCCAACCGCCGAGTGACGAGGAGATTTCTCGACTCAGGCGAGGCAGCGTCTTTATCGGATTTTTAAGGCCTCTGGATAATCCGGGAATTGCCACACTTTTTGCTGCTCAAGGAGTGACTGCATTTTCGATGGAACTTGTTCCGCGGATTTCAAGGGCCCAGAAAATGGATGCGCTTTCCGCGCTGAGTTCCATAGCAGGATATCGTGCGGTATTGGAGGCCGCCACAACCCTTCCGAAATTTTTTCCGCTTCTGACGACTGCTGCCGGAACCGTGCGTCCGGCCAATGTGCTGGTTCTGGGCGCCGGAGTTGCAGGATTGCAGGCCATTGCCACGGCGCGGCGTCTTGGCGCGAGGGTGTCTGCCTATGACATCAGGGATGCCGTAGGTGAAGAAGTGCGGAGTCTGGGTGCGACGTTTGTCGAACTCGAACTCGAAGTGGCCGATATGGAGGATGAGGGTGGTTATGCGAAAGCGCTGATGGAGGAAAAGGCCCGCAGACAGACCGAATTACTGGTTCCGTTCATTGGAAAATCAGACGTGGTTGTGACGACAGCGCTCATTCCCGGGCGCCCTGCCCCGGAACTGATTACAGAGAAGGCCGTGAAGGCAATGAGCCCGGGAAGCGTTATCGTGGACCTGGCGGCGCTGAACGGCGGCAACTGCGCGTTGACCGTCCCTGGCGAAACAACGATTGTCCATGGTGTGACTATTATTGGCGATACCAACTTGCCGGCACATATGGCAGTCCATGCCAGTCAGCTCTATGCAAAGACTCTTCTCGCCGTCCTTGAAGAATTCACCGACGAAGACGGCTTTCACATCAATTTTGAAGACGAGGTGTGTACGGGCGCCTGTGTATCGCACGATGGAAATGTGGTGCACGAACGTATCAAATCGCTTCTCGCCTGACTCTTAAAGAAAACCAACACCAGAAAAATGCTTCTCGAGAATATTATCGTGTTTGTTCTTGCTGCTTTTGTAGGGAGGGAAGTCATCAGCAAGGTTCCTGCAACCATGCACACGCCTCTCATGTCGGGTTCGAACGCCATCAGTGGAATTACGATGGTGGGCGCCCTGGTACTTGCCGGAATGGTAGGCGGAATGTGGGCAAAATGGATCGGTTTTGCCGCACTCATTTTTGCCACCATCAACGTGGTAGGCGGATTCATGGTCACCGACCGGATGCTGGAGATGTTCAAGAAAAAGGATAAGGTCTGAAGGGACATGCCCGCATGCACACCTGCCCACCTGCCCGCATGCCCACCTGCCCGCATGCACACCTGCCCACCTGCCCACCTGCCCGCATGCCCACCTGCACGTGAAACTGAATAAAGCGGAGTTTTAGAACGAGATGAGTTTAACGGACCTTATTGATATTGCCTATCTCATTGCGGCCATTCTTTTTATTACGGGTCTGAAGAAGCTTCAATCGCCGGGCACCGCACGCGACGGGAATCGCCTCGCGGCTGTTGGAATGTTCGTGGCCGTCGCCGCTACGTTGTTTCAGGGCGAACTCCTGACTCCGGCTGAAATGATAGCCGGAATCGTGATTGGATCGGGAATTGGTGCAATTCTGGCGAAGCGGGTTCAGATGACAGGAATGCCCGAACTGGTGGCTGCGTTCAACGGTTTTGGAGGAATTGCCTCATTTGGCGTCGCCGGAGCCGAAATCGCTAAAATAATGACTCTGGCGGGGGCTGCGACCGGTGAGCCCGCGTTCGATGTCACATCGGCGGTGACGATCGCCGTCAGCTTGCTGATTGGAATGATTACGTTTACGGGCAGTTTTGTGGCTTTCGGAAAACTCTCCGGAAAAATCAGTGGTAACCCCATCTCGTTCCCGGGCATGCGTTTATTTACCGTGTTGATGTTTTCTGGCGCCATATTTGGAGCCGGCTATATGGTCTGGGGAGCCGGAGGATTTCCCGCTGCAGCCGATCCGGTGGTTCAGGGAGCCATTCTCGTCGGTATCACGGCGTTTATACTCGGTATTCTACTGGTTATCCCGATCGGGGGTGCCGACATGCCGGTCGTCGTCGCGCTGTTGAACTCGTATTCCGGTCTCGCTGCGGCTGCAACCGGTTTCGTGCTCAACAATACTGCGCTCATTGTGAGTGGAGCCCTCGTTGGTGCGTCGGGTCTGATACTGACCAATATTATGTGTGTTGCGATGAACCGATCGTTGTTGAATGTCTTACTGGGTGGATTTGGAGGTGATTCAGACGACAGCGAAGCCGGACCGGTTCAAAGTTTTGAGGGCAAGTCGGTACAGTCCACGAGTCCGGACGATACGGCAATTCTGCTCTCTTACGCGCAGAAGGTAATCATCGTGCCGGGTTACGGGATGGCCGTGGCACAGGCCCAGCACGCTGTTCGTGAACTGGCTGACGAGCTGGACAAACGAGGCATTGAAGTCAAATTTGCTGTCCACCCGGTTGCGGGCCGCATGCCCGGTCACATGAACGTGCTTCTCGCCGAGGCAAACGTTTCTTACGATAAACTTTTCGAGATGGACGAAATCAACGGAGAATTTGAGTCGTGTGATGTAGCCCTGGTTATCGGTGCCAACGACGTGGTAAACCCGGCAGCGCGGCATGACAAAACAAGTCCGATATACGGCATGCCGATTCTGAATGTTGATCAGGCTGCAACTTCTATTGTTCTTAAACGGAGCATGCGACCGGGATATGCCGGTATTCAGAACGAGCTGTTTTTCAATGGCAATAATCGCATGTTATTCGGAGATGCAAAGGAGTCGATCACAGCGATCGTGGCCGAAATAAAACTTTTATGATTCGGCGCCGACGGCACTGAAATTCATCAGTATCGGTGCCAGCACCTTCCAGACGTTGTCAGCAACAATCGTGTGGCCCGCAGCTGTGGGGTGAATCTGATCGGGCTGGTTCAATTCCGGATGGCCTCCGACTCCCTCGAGTATAAAGGGGATCAGCGCCGTGTCGTGTTCTTCTGACAATTCGCGAAAGAGCTCACGAAAAGCAGAAGTGTATTCGTGCCCCAGGTTGGGAGGGACCTGCATTCCGGCCAGAATAATCTGCACATCGGGGTACATCTCGCGAGTCCTCACGATAATGCGTGAGAGGTTTTCGCGTGTCACGTTGGTCGCAATACCCCGCAATCCATCATTTCCACCAAGTTCAATGACCAGAATATCGACCCGCTGCCTGAGCAGCCACGATATTCTTGAGACGCCGCCGGCCGAGGTGTCACCGCTTAAACCACCATCTGTTACACGGAACGGCAGCCCCAGATCATGGATGCGAGACTGAATCAGAGCAGGAAAAGCGTTTTCAGGATCAATTCCATATCCGGCCGTAATACTGTCTCCAAAAAACAGAATGTGATACAGCGTCGCTTCTTCCCGGGCGGATCCAGGTGTCGCGATATCCGCGCTGCTTGTTCCGGTTCTGTCCGTATTGGTCTTCTCCCGTGTCACATCCAATTTTTCGGTATTGGTATTTCCTTTTTTACTTCGAGAGTTTTCCACGCATCCGCTCAGAAGCAGGACCCCTGAGAGAAGCAATGGGTATAGCAGGTTTGATTTCAAGATCAATGGTGGCATCGATAAATGTGTGAATCTACTGCAAGCCGGAAACGTACAGGTCCGATCTTGCCAGGTTTCCTGATCTATATTATATGAGCTCAGTTCTGTCGGTCAAAAATTTGACCAAAACGTTTCCAAGTGGTGATCGAACAATTACCGTACTGGACAACGTGTCATTTGATCTGTCAGCTGGGGACACATGTGCCATTGTGGGTCCGTCAGGAAGTGGAAAGACGACGTTGCTCGGCTTGAGCGCTGGTCTCGATAATCCTACTTCAGGGTCCGTTATGCTCTGTGGATACGCTATCGATTCTCTCTCTGAGGATGAACGCGCGGCCGTACGCAGCGAACACGTCGGATTCATTTTTCAGACATTCAGGCTGATTCCAACCCTTACGGCTCTGGAAAATGTAATGGTACCTGCCGAATTGCGCGGACGCAGTCATGTGGGAGATGAAGCGCGCGAGATGCTGGCATCGGTCGGGCTTGCAGACCGGACACACCACTATCCGGCGCAGCTGTCCGGAGGCGAACAGCAGCGCGTGGGCATTGCCCGGGCTTTTATCAACCGGCCGGACATTCTGTTTGCGGACGAGCCGACGGGAAATCTGGATGCCGATACCGGATCTTCGATTGAGGATCTGCTTTTCAAGCTCAACGCGACGGCGGGTACTGCGCTGGTTATCGTCACGCACAATCCAAGTCTTGCCCGGCGGGCAAATCGTATCCTGAAATTACGGCGCGGGGCCATCGAGCTGGACGAATTGCAGCAGGCAGCAAGCCACGTTTCCCAATCGGCGTAAGACAGTGAATACTTGGACTCTTCGATTCGCGTGGCGAGACAGCCGGGGAAGTCGGCGCAGAATGCTGCTCTATATTTCGTCGATGATTGTGGGCGTCGCTGCGCTGGTTTCCATAAATTCGTTCGGAGATAACCTCAGGCAGGCCATCGATGCACAGGCTGAAACATTGCTGGGCGCAGATTTGAGCTTCGAAGGCCGGACACCGTTCTCGGATGTAATTGAGGCCGTGATCGATTCGCTTGGTGGCGAGCAGAGCAGGCGGACGTCGTTTGCGTCGATGGCCTATTTCCCGGCTACCGGAGATGTCCGGCTCTCAACCATCCGTGGGCATGAGCCTGGTTTTCCGTATTACGGAGAGATTGAGACGGACCCTCCTGAAGCGGGCAGGTCATACATTACGGGTCGCAACGCTCTGGTGGACGGTACGCTGATGCATCAGTTCAATGTCAGCGTCGGAGATTCAGTCAGAATCGGCACGGTCATGTACCGGGTTGCCGGCAGGTTGATTCAGACCCCGCGCGAGACCGCAGCTGTGATGTTGTTCAGCCCCCGCATTTATGTGCCCTTGGCAGAACTGGATAAATCGTTACTTCAACGGGGTTCCCGCGCTGAGTATGAGGTTTATTTCCGTTTCCGGGATGGCCGGGACGCAGACGCCATAGTCGACGAATTAAAACCGCTGTTACGGGCACATAACGTGAGAACCGATACCGTAAAAGAGGAAAAGGAGGGATGGGATCGTTCGCTCTCCAACCTCTATCGTTTCCTCAGTCTGGTTGGATTCATGGCGCTGATACTCGGGAGCCTCGGGGTGGCCAGTTCGATCCATGTGTATATCCGACAACGAATCCAAACGGTTGCCATTTTGAGGTGTTTTGGAGCAAAGGCCTGGTCGACGTTCCACATATACTTATTTCAGGCCATCGGCATGGGGCTGGTCGGAGTCACGATTGGATCGGCTCTGGGTTTTGGAATTCAGGCGCTGATCCCGATCGTTCTCGGTGACTTTCTTCCGGTTGACGTCGCGTTTTCCGTTTCGTGGAGCGCCATCTGGTTGGGTGCCGGCATCGGGATGGGTGTCACCATTCTGTTTGCCCTGCTGCCGCTGCTGTCCGTCAAGGACGTTTCCCCGCTCATTGCATTTCGAAGCGAACTGGAAACGGATACGCACCGGCCGAGGTCTCTATTCTGGTGGCTCATCAATGGAATAATCGCGCTCGGAATTATTCTGTTTGCCGTAATTCAGGCGCCTCAGCCCGTGGTTGGAGTATTTTATGCCTTGGGGTTATTTGTCGTTTTTGGTGTGTTATGGATCGTAGCGCGCTCTATGATCATATTATTGAGGCGGCATACGCCTCGGAATTTTCCGTATGTCTGGCGCCAGGGCATTGCAAATCTGTACCGGCCGAACAATCAGACGCTGATCATGACCCTTGCTCTCGGCTTGGGCACGTTTTTGATTGCTACCATGTTGCTTGCGCAGCAATCATTGCTGAAACAGATTTCACTCGTCACAGACGGGGACAGGCCCAATCTCGTGTTTTTTGATATTCAGCCGGATCAGGTTGACGGGATTTCCCGAACACTTGCTGAGTATGACATGCCGCTAATCGACAGTGTTCCGATCGTATCCATGCGCATTACGGCTTTGAACGGCGAGACGATTGAATCCATGCGTGCGGACTCGACGCGGAGACTTACTTGGGCTCACTCCAGAGAATATCGCTCGACGTACCGGCACGGGCTCACCGATTCCGAAGAGCTGATTGAGGGCGTAATCGTCGAGGCAGTGTCGACGAACCACGAGGGTCTTATTCCGATTACCGTCGAAAGCGATGTTGCCGAAACACTGGACCTTGCTGTCGGTGATTCGGTAGAGTTCAACGTGCAGGGCATCGCGGTCAGAACAGAAATATCCGGGATTCGAACGGTCGACTGGCAGCGCATGCAGGCCAATTTCTTTTTTGTATTTCCGAGTGGCGTCCTCGAAGAAGCCCCGCAGTTCAACGTGGTCCTGACACGCGCGTCCTCCGAGAAGATTGCGGCGGAAGTTCAGAGCAGCGTTGTCCAACATTTTCCCAATGTTTCTTCGATTGACATATCTCTTGTAATGAATGTTTTTGATGCGATTTTCAGGCGAATTGCATTTGTAATCCAGTTTATGGCCTTGTTCAGTATTATTGCGGGATTGCTGGTGCTCTCCGCAGCCGTATTCATCAGTCGTTTTCAGCGCATGGAAGAAAGCGTTCTGCTAAAAACATTGGGGGCTTCGCGGTCCCAGATTCTGCGCATTATGCTGGTAGAGTACAGTACACTCGGGTTGCTGGCCGCCTCGACCGGCCTGGTTCTCGCGATTGGTGCCGGCTGGGGACTCGCCAATTTTGTATTTGAAGTCGACTTTGTGCTTCCTGTCCAGTACCTGCTATACCTTGTTCTGGCGGAGCTCACTCTCACCATTGTCGTGGGATTCGTTAATTCGCGAGGAGTCTATGAGCGGCAGCCTCTCGAAGTTCTGCGCAGCGAGGTGTAAACAAGCTGTCGGCGTGATCTCACGAAAAATTGAACGATGTCTCATAAATTACCGCATACCCTCTCCTTGCGTTACGAGCGGACCATCGAACGCATTCAAGCTGCCTGTTCGAGCGCCGGGCGGGACGCGGATGAAATAACCTTGGTGGCTGTTTCGAAAACGTTTTCGATGGAACGAATCCAAGAGTTGTATGAACTGGGCCATCGGGATTTCGGAGAGAACAAAGTGCAGGAATTTGTACAGAAAGAGGAGGCTTTGAAGTCTGCCGGTCTGTGCCCTGATATCAGGTGGCATTTTGTGGGTCACCTGCAGCGTAACAAGGTCAAAATTATTCTGGGACGGTTTCATCTTTTTCACGGCCTGGACAGCGCGCGAATCGCAGACACAATAAATCAAAGGGTACGATCCGGACAGGGTCCGATTCATTGCCTGGTTCAGGTTAATATCTCTGAGGAAGAGACGAAGTTCGGTGTGCGCGAGCAGGACACGGTTCAATTTGTGCGCTCGCTTGTTTCTCATGAAAATATCCGCATCAAAGGACTCATGGGAATGGCTCGGCAGTCGCAGAATGCGACCGACACGCGGTCCGACTTTACCAGACTCAGGATTCTTCGAGACGAAATCGCATCGGAATCGGACCTGTTCGTCGATTCAGGGTTGCTTTCGATGGGAATGAGTGAGGACTATGAACTGGCCATCTCGGAAGGAGCGACCCATGTCAGAATTGGCAGTTCGATCTTCGGATCGAGATATGTCTCGCAGTGACTTTGCTAAAAGGAGGCCGGAAGATTTCAGAAGCCGTGTGTTTACTGAAAGTGCTGAGGATGGCGTAAAAAAGTGCCCTGAAAAACTCATGTCTCCACGGATATTGCCGATAGTATTATCAATGGATGCTTTGCTGTTCCGACGGTGTGTGATTTACTATCTTCCAGTCCAGCGCGTCCTTGATTCGACATATATCATCAGCTGGCTCGTGCCATGAAATTATCCTCGCTTGACATCCGAAAACAGCAATTTTCCCGTATCGTTCGGGGTTACGATCGCGACGAGGTCGATGCTTTTTTGGATATGGTCAGCACACAGTGGCAGGAGCTCGTTGACGAAATGCGTCGTGCGGAAGAAAAATTATCTGAAATGAAGGTACAGATCAATCATTATCAGAAAGTCGAAGAGGCACTGGAAGAGACGATCAAGGGTGCTCGCGTCAGCGCCGATAAAAAAATTGAAATCGCCGAGAATTCGGCCACAGCTATTCTTGAAAAAGCCGAAGCTCGTGCAGTGAAAATCACCATGAATGCCGAGGATGATAGGCTGAAGATCAAGCGCGAAACGGCCCAGTATTCTATTCGCCAGAAAGAGATGTTGTCGAAATTCAAAGCATTCCTGACATCCGAACTGGAAATGCTTTCTTACCATGAGGGCCAGGCAATAATTGACACTTCCGCTGGCAGCGCTCTTTTGACCGCGGCGAGTATCCTCGATGATGATTTGTCGGGCGAATCCACCATCGAAAAAGAGACGGAATCAGACACTGCTGTTTTGCAGGGAAAGCAAAAAACGTCGGGTGATAAAAAGGCAAAAGGTGTTTCGGACAAGGACGCCGCTGCGGAAGACGCCGCGCCCGCAGACTCCGCTGCAAAAGACTCCGCTGCGGAAGACGCCGCGCCCGCAGACTCCGCTGCAAAAGACTCCGCGCCCGCAGACACCGATTCCGAAAACGACCAAGAGCAGGGCAATGATGCAATCAGAGCGGAACAGGAATTGAGTTCTGACTCAGTGACTGGTGACGGTTTGGATTCGCTGGAATCATCTAAACATGGTAAACCATCCTGGACGGTCAATACGCTTGTTTCTCCAAGCGACTCCGAAAATTCCGGAGGCAGCTCGGATTCTGACCGGGATGCGACAAAACCAACAGGTGAGATGAGGGCAGCTCAGGAAGAGATCGATAATCTTCGTAAATTGCTCAAAGATCTGGAGTAGAAATCGAGACAATTTACCCACCTTCTCGTTGAAGTCTCAAAAAGAAGCCGTAGACAAAGCGCTGTTGTTTTTAAACGAACGGCTCCCGACCGAGTCTGAGATCGGGCTGATCCTCGGGACGGGTCTCGGCGATCTTGCGCAGCGCATCGATATTCAAGAAAGAATTCCGTATTCGGAAATCCCGTGTTTTCCTGTCTCCACGGTCGAGTCACACTCGGGAGTACTGCTTTCCGGAACACTCGGTGGAAAACGTGTTCTGGCCCTTCAGGGACGGTTTCACCTCTACGAAGGTTATTCGGCGAACGAAGTGACTTTCCCGATCCGGGTTCTGGCCGGACTTGGCGTACAGACCTTGTTGATCTCGAATGCTGCAGGCGGACTCGATCCTTCGTATAAGGCGGGTGATCTGATGATGCTCACCGATCATATAAACCTGCAGGGAGAGAATCCGCTGGAAGGTCCCAATGTGGATACGTGGGGCCCCAGGTTTCCTGACATGAGTGCACCGTATGACGATGCCATGGCTGCGATGGTGGATGAAATTGCCATCGAACACGGACTTTCCATACATCGAGGGATCTATGCGGCCGTCATGGGCCCAAATCTCGAAACCAGAGCCGAGTATAAACTTCTGAGATCGATCGGTGCTGATGCGGTTGGAATGAGCACCGTCCCGGAAGTTATTGTGGCGCGCCATATGGGTCTTCGGGTGGCGGCCTTTTCAGTGATTACCGATGAGTGTATTCCAGAGTTGTTAAAACCTGTATCGCTCGACGACATCCTGGCTGCGGCGAGAAGGGCGGCACCGTCTTTGAGCCTGGTTTTTGAAGGAATCGTTTCCAGGCTGTAAGTCTGCGATCGACATTCACCGTAATTTGCCCGTAGATGCATCGTGGTCAAGGCCGTGTCCCGCTCGAATTGATTATCTTTGCGGCTTGTTTTGCGCAGTCAATTTGAATCATGAAACACTTCGAAGAATTCCGGCAGCTGGATTATCCGGCCCTGGAAAAAGAAGTTCTGTCGCGCTGGGCCAGAGACGATATTTTTGGTAAAAGTTTGCGTCAGCATGAGGGACGGCCGACGTTCACGTTTTACGAGGGCCCACCCACAGCCAATGGAAAACCGGGAATTCATCATGTAATGTCTCGCACGATCAAGGATGCATTTTGTCGCTACAAAGCAATGAAGGGATTCGCGGTCGATCGAAAAGCGGGTTGGGATACCCACGGTTTACCGGTCGAAATCGAGGTGGAAAAAGAACTCGGTCTGAAGGGGAAAGCCCAGGTTGAGGAATATGGTATTGCACGATACAACGCCGCCTGCAAAAAGAGCGTACTCCGATATAAGAGTGTCTGGGACGAGCTGACAAGGCGAATGGGTTACTGGCTCGATCAGGATAATCCATATGTGACTTTCGATGCAGCGTACATCGAATCAGTCTGGTGGCTCATCAAGCAGATCTACGATAAAGGATATCTCTACGAAGGACACAAGATTCAGTGGTATAGCCCGGGATCGGGGACGGTCCTGTCTTCGCACGAAGTCAGTCTGGGTTATAGAGAGGTTCAGGATCCGAGTGTTTTTATTCGATTTCGGACTCTGGACGAAGAAAACACGTATTTCCTAGCCTGGACCACCACTCCGTGGACGTTGATTTCCAATGCAGCTCTGGCCGTTCATCCCGGTGTCGACTATGTCAAGGTGGAACTCACGTCGCAGGACATCGGAAAACATTCTCTGATTCTGGCCAGAGATCTTCTGTCTGTAATACACGAAGAATACGAAGTCACAGAAGAGTTTTCGGGTTCGGAGCTCGTGGCCCGCAGGTACGAGCCGTTATTCAATTATTTTGTGGAAGAAACGCATGCAGAAAATGCATGGACAGTTCTTCCGGCAGACTACGTATCGACCTCTGACGGTACGGGTATTGTTCACATTGCACCGGCATTTGGTGTGGAAGACTACGATATCGCCCTGAAGTATGACATTCCCATTCTGAATCCGATTTCCAGCGATGGCAAGTTCAGTGATCAACCTGCCATCGTCGCAGGTCTGTGGTTCAAAGACGCAGACAAAGTGGTGTCCAGAGACCTGCGCGAGCGCGGACTGCTGTACCGGCATGAAACCTATGTCCACAACTATCCACATGATTGGAGAAAGGGCACACCGTTGATGAGTTATCCGGTGGAAGGATGGTTCATCCGAACAACGGCAATAAAAGATCGACTTATCGAGCTGAACAACCAAATTCGATGGCAGCCGGAGAGTATTGGAAAACGTCGCTTCGGCGACTGGCTCGAAAATAATATTGACTGGGCGCTGTCCAGGCGTCGATTCTGGGGGACCCCTCTTCCGATCTGGCGCTCAGACCGCGCGGAGTCGACCTATATAGAAGTCATCGGTTCGATCGCAGAATTACGTGAAAAGTGTGGTGATCAACTTTCGGGGGCTGATGAGGATCTCGATTTACATCGGCCATTTGTCGACGAACTCACGTGGCCGAGTCCGGATGGAGGCACGATGAGACGCGTTCCTGATCTGATCGATGTCTGGTTCGATTCGGGTGCGATGCCCTTTGCCCAGTGGCACTATCCTTTTGAGAACAAGGATATTTTCGAGAAATCGTTTCCTGCAGATTTTATCGCCGAGGGGGTAGACCAGACGCGCGGCTGGTTCTACACAATGCATGCGATTGCCGCCCTGGTCATGGATAATCTGGCTTATCGAAACGTGGTCGTCAATGGATTGGTGCTCGACGAGAACGGAGAAAAGATGTCGAAGAGCAAAGGCAACACGATCGATCCTTTTGAAATGATTGATAAACATGGAGTTGATGCTATCCGGTGGTACATGATGAGTAATGCTCCGCCGTGGGAGAATTTGCGATTCTCGGAGAAGGGCGTTGTGGAAGTTCAGCGCAAGTTTTTCGGTACCCTCGCAAACGTGTATACATTTTTTGCTACCTATGCGAACATTGATGAATTTCCGGGCACCGATCCGAAGCCTGAGCCCGCACAGAGATCAGAAATGGATCGATGGATTCTGAGCCGCCTTGCAACAACAGTCAGGGTGACGGACCGTGCTCTCGATGATTACCACCCCACGAAGGCAGCCAGGGCCGTTGAGAGATTTGTGGAAGAATTATCAAACTGGTATATTCGGCGAAGCCGGAGGCGTTTCTGGGCTCCCGAGGCGACCGATCGCATTGACAAATGGAGCGCTTTTTATACCGTTTCAGAGTGTCTGACCGTGCTTGCTCGACTCATTGCTCCAATAGCACCTTTATACAGCGACCATCTTTTTCTAAGCATAATGAACGGTATGCGCAGCGCCGTCGGCGACAGTGCGGAATCGGTACATCTCACCAGTTTTCCGGAGCCCGACGATTTCGCTGACGCAATCGATCTGGAGCTTGAGCACAAAATGGATCTGGCGCGAACTATTTCGTCCATTGTTCTGGCCCTGCGAAATGAAGCTTCGCTGAACGTTCGGCAGCCGCTGTCCAGAATTCTCGTGGTTACCAGTACGCAGGTCGATAAGCTTTCGATCGAAAGCGTCCGACGCATTATTCTCGATGAAGTAAACATCCATGATATCGAATACGTTTCTGGCGCAAGCGACGTGGTGAATCGAAAAGCAAAGCCCAATTTTAAGGCGCTGGGTCGTCGATTGGGGAAGAAAATGAAAGCGGCAGCTGCGGCAATTTCGTCTCTTTCCATCGCACAGGTAGATCAGTTCATCGCCGAAGGAGCGATATCGATTGAAATCGAGGGTGAAACGGTTCTGTTTGAAAAAGATGATATTGAAATCGTGAGCGAGGGTATCGTAGGCTGGCTGGTTGGGCAGGAGGGAGCCGTCACCGTGGCGCTCGACACGGAGATCAGCCCGGAACTTCGCACGGAGGGACTGGCCCGCGAGACCGTTAATCGTATTCAGAATATGCGAAAATCTGCAAATTTTGATGTAACGGACCGGATCCGGATTGATGTGTATGGTTCTGAATTGGTTCGGGAAGCGGTCAGGGCGTATGAGGAATGGATTAGGAACGAGACTCTTGGCACGGAGTTGAATATTGCCAAGGAGCCGGAAGGGGAGCTTGTATCGTCTTTTGAGATAGACAGTGAGATTCTGGTACTTGGTGTTCGTCGCGCGTAGCGGGTGGCACCATTTTTTCATTTAAACGCCCACGCAGTCAGAATTGATTTATTGTCTGTCAGAACATCGTTGAGAGATTTGATTATTGCAAAATGACCAAAAAGAAACAACAAATCGAGGATAACCAGGATGGCGAAATGGTCATTCCTTCGCCGTTCAACGATAAGGAATTGGCTCACTTCCGCGATCTGATCATCAAGAAACGACATTCTGCACATAACGATGTAGAGGGCCTTCGCAGCCAGTTATCTGACTCAGAAGAGCAGGCTGAAAATGACACGGCATACAGTTTTCACATGGCTGACGCTGGAACGGATGCCATGGAACGCGAAAAGGTTTTCATGATGATCGCACGTCAGCAGAAGTACATCGGATATCTCGATCGTGCTCTTGAGAGAATTGAGGAGAAGACATACGGAATCTGCAAGGTGAGCGGCGATACCATCTCGAAGGAAAGGCTCGAGGCTGTTCCGCATACGGAGATTTCAATCGCGGCGAAACTTCAGCAAAAGAAGTAACCCGAGTGTCGAATTCCAATCTTACTCTGGCAGATCTGCAGAATTCCGAAACGTCGGAAACGGTCCCGCCCTCGAAGCCCGCAGCGTCTAAGGCGAGGATGTCAATTCCTGCACAAAAAAATAAACTGCTTGTTTTCTGGATTTCCGCTGCCGTAATCAGCCTCGATCAGGTTACGAAATGGCTGGTTCTGAAGAATATGCGTCGAGGACAGTCGATCGACCTTCTCGGGGACTGGTTAAAATTTACGTTTACCGAAAACCCGGGGATGGCTTTTGGAATAGAATACGGCCATCCTGCTCTGATAACCGTGTTCTCCATCGTCGCAACCGGACTCATTCTCTTTTACACGGTGCGAGTCGGATACCTTCACGGCGCATATCAGGTCAGTCTTGCTTTCGTTCTGGGAGGGGCGATCGGAAATATTATCGATCGCGTGTTTTATGGCGCAATTCTATACGACACACCACTGTTTGTGGGAAAAGTGGTTGATTTCATACACGTAAATGTATGGCGTGGAACTGTTGCCGATGGGATACCATATTTTGGCGGAAAATTCGTCGCTCTGTTTCCGATCTGGAATGTAGCCGACATGGCAATTGTTGTTGGCGTCGTGGGAATTTTGTTCTTTCAAAATAAATTCCACGAGAAAGCAGACGCGATGAAAGCCATCGACGAGGATGCGACGGCTGATTCAGCGGCCATGTCGGCCGATGCCGCCGCCGACGATGGGGCCGCTACCACGTTACCTTGAGGGCCATCGTAAAGACGCGCGGGAGAAGGGGCCGGTTCGTGCGGTTCAATAAACCGGAAGACGGCGCTGTTCCATCCCCGAAAAAAGATTTCTCGTCGAGCTCGAATCTCCATTCTGAAATGTTGTTGCTGTCCAGAGCATTCACCATGTCAGCGCGAAGCTGAATCCCGAATCTGCGGAACGGGAATGTATATGCGAGCGTGAAGTCGAGTTGGTGTAGTCCCGGGAGTTTATGACTGTCCGGATTCGTGAGGTCATAATTCTCTATCTGACGTTCAATCCGGATGACGGCATCCTCCGAAACACCGTTCTCGCGCAAATCATTTTTCAGTAATTCCACATCGTTGAGATGCGCTCCCAGGAAATCATAATAGGCTTGTCTGAAACCCCACGTTCGTCCAAATATGCTTTTCCAGCGCGTTGAGAAAATCATGTGGGGTATCGGAACAACGTCCAATCCAATTTCAAAACGATGTGGTTCATTCCAGGGTACGGAGATCAGCTGATCCCGAAAGAGGTCAGTGACCTTTCGTTCACTATGTGAAAAATCGTATCGCAGACTCAGATTCCCTACGCCAACAGCCCGGTCTACAACGACACCAAAACCATATGCGCGTCCACTCGTGGAGTTGAGGAAATCAGATTGAGACTGCGTTTCCAACTCTCCGGTCAGGACAGCCGAATAATCGAGAGTAAGGAGGTGATACAGTTTTTTATAGTGGCCTTCAAGCCGGAACTTCCAGACTCGAGAGGGCGAGATCATCAATTCCGCAGCCAGGTGGCCCGCCTTGGCAGGAGTAACCGAATGATCGGTTGCCAGCCAGAATCGAGTCGAACGGACGAATGTTCGCGGCGAACGGCTGCTGATATCAAACTGACTTACGTACTGACGGTAAATACCAGAACCGATGTAGAGTGCAACATCTCCGACAGGTGTCCGTGGCCAGTCGAATCTCACCGACAATCGGGGTTCAACATATACAGTGCTCTGGGCCGAAATATACGTTAATCTGGTTCCGGCCTCTACAACGGTATTTGTGCCCAGTTCAATACGATCCTGCAGAAACGCAGCCACGCGGGGTTCGCTTGATTCATATCGCACGGGAAGCAGTTGTGTTCCGGCGACGATAAAGCGACTGGATGTGAGTACGAACTCGGTTCCCATATCCAGGAAATGTCCGCGTCCCGGGTTGTAGTGGATCTTGCCCTCGAGACCCAATTCAAATACGCGATTACCATCGTCCTCGGCGGTAGATAACGCGATCGAATCGGGAGCTACAAATTCGTGTTCAAGCCGGTAATAACTGGCCCGCGCCTTGATGTTTCCGGTCGCGCGACTGCTCATCACCGTACTGTAAGTCACCTGGGCGGCTCCGCTGTTCCACCTGTAAATATCCTTGTAACTGGCAAGATCTTCGAGCTGCACAGGTGCAGCGGAGTTCCCGTCCTCGAGCACCCCCACGTTTCCAAGCTTGTTTCCAAGGCTCGATGAGCCCCAGTAACTCGACGCAGAAAGGGTCTTGAATCCATCGAAGCGAAGTTTCAAGGCATTGTGCCAGTCAAAAAAATCAACGGATGCTTTACCCAGGGGTGGTAAATTTGCAAACGGAGTATTCGTGTCTGCAAACGCGGAAAGTAAAAACGTGTCAATCGTATTCCAGTTTGCCAGTAGATTCTGTAACGATCTGGGCGCACCCAGATCCCACGTGCCTATTCGAACGGCAGTCATGAAAGTGCCGTCCGGTCCGTACTTCTCACCCCAGTGGGCATTGAACCTGGCATTGGTTGAAATCGGATCGACCTGCACGACGAATCGGTTGCGACCTCCGGTTGTGCCCGACGGCGAAGGAACAGTCAGGTCGTGCTCAGCAGCAATGATTCCAGAAATCTGACTTCCCAGACCCGCATTGAATCCAGCTTTGTGCACGGTAATCGAACTGAGCGCAAATGGGGAGAAGGGGCCAATGAACGCTGCCACATTCAGGGGCATGAAGACAGGTACGCCATCGAGTCGGTATTGTAATTCGCCGGTACCACCCCCCTGTATATGAACGTCGGCATTGGCGTCGTTCACCCGCACACCCGGCATGGTATCTATACTTCTCAGGACAGCGAACGTCCCGATGTCCATATTGCTCACGAGTTCTTCCTGATCTGCGACGCCGATACCCAGACGGGACGATGGTTTAACAGCCATTCCATCGACTATGGCAAGGTCCATTGGAGTTATTCGAGCGTGCATATGGACGACCATACGTTCGTCGGCGCCGGGATTTATTGCGATCAGACTGTCCCGGGGCGCATATCCCAGGTGGTACACGCGCATCAGATACGATCCCGGGAGTAATCGCTCAAACTGAAAAATACCGGATTCATTGGCGATTCGTCCGCGCCCGTCTGACGAAGCGATCAGTTTGACTTCCGCGTTGGCAATGGGCTGTCCTGTTCGAATATCAACGACGTAACCCGTTAAGTTGCCGTATTGAGGGGCGCCTTCCGTGGCTCGTCGGATGGTATAGGTGCCGGTCTGTTGTATTTCGTACACAAGTCCCGTTCCCTGGAGTACGCAGCGGAGGAGCACGTGGAAATCTGCACTTCTTTCAACGCAAAAAACCCGCTTCCCGGTCACGAGAAGCGGGTCCCATGCCAATGGAACCGCATACCGGTCGCGCAATTCGAGAAGTACGTCAGAAACCATCCGGCCCTGCGCACGAACTTCAAAGTCGGGCTTGGGAGACTTCTCCTGGGCGTGTACAGCAGTCACATTTGCGCACCCGATCAGGAGCGCAATAAAAATTGCGACTGGTATCGTCGACGTTGTCCGATCAGCGGAGATCGTCATATCCCTCAGGAAATTCGGGTGTACTTGGCACGGCGCTTTGAATTGGCAGTCGCCTGAGTAGTAAAGCCAGAACTCGTAATTCCAGTGGAATTTACGGAATAATGTCCGTAAATCGAAGGAAAATGGGATCAGGATCGGGTGTCAGACGGAGATTTGTCTGAAGGCAATACGGACGAAGCGCAGCCTCAGAAAGCGCTGAAGGGTACCGTATAAAATTCGTATCCGCCTGCGATTTTTCGGTAACCGATATTCAGAGCCGCCGAGATATCGACCAGAACATCTTCCAATGAAGCCTTTTCGGATGGAAGAAGGGTAATGCGCCGATCAAGAATAGAAATCGAGGCATCAAGTCGAATGTCGAAGCGCCGCGACAATTCGTTGAGCACGCTTCCGATTGGCATATTTACGAAATCAATCCCACCAGATAACCAGTTGAAGGCGTGTTTGGACGCAGGTTCGATTGATTCTCTCAGAATCACAACTTTAGGCCGTACGTTGATCTGCTGGGCACGCTCCAGAAAGACACGCTGTGAAGTGTTGTAACGCCTCGAAACGGCAACCTTGCCATCACGCACTTTTACGATCGTTGATGGATCGACATCGGATGCCCAGGCACGAACGGAAAAAGACGTCCCCAGTACAGCCACTCTCGTATTATACGTATCCACATAGAAAGGAGATCCGTTTTTTATAACTTCGAACAGTGCTTCTCCTTTGAGCGCAACGACTCTCGATGCACTACCATATGTATAGCTGTATCTTAATTCCGAACCCGCGGAGAGATATCCGGTTGTTCCATCTGGAAGTACGAAACCCACTGCTTCGACCGATCCGTACGGTGCCCGGATCGTGTGTATGTCGGGAGCGAAAACAAAACTCATTCCGACGAGCACCAGAAGAGAGGCAGCAACTGCAGAAAAGCGAGTGGTGACGAGTCTCAATCCCGACCAGGGCCTGCGGAGCAAATTCCTGTCAAGACGTCGCGACTCAAGGTCCTGTTTTGCGATCGCGTCAAAAATGTACGCCTTGACGGAGGATTTCAATTCTTCGTCAACAGGTTCATTCCTCAGCGCCGATCCGGCCAGATTCCAAGCGTCAACGAGACCCGATCCTTCGATCTCGTCAAAACCACTTTCCGGAAAATTCTCCAGAAAGTGCGGCAGAAATTCTTCTGCGCCGTTCGACTTTGATTCTATGTTAGCGTTCCTTGTGGTCACCGACTACTCTGTCACGTTCCTGAAATTCACTGAGATGCGAACGAAGATGTTGCAGCGCAAGAATTATATGGTTGTTAACCGTTTTTGGAGCAAGATCCATCAGCCTTGCGATTTCTTCATGACTGAACCCTTCGTACCGACTCAGTATGAATGCTTCTTTGCGGCGAGGCGGCATTACATCAATCCAATGCCGAATTTTCGCCTGCAAAACGTCTGCATCAAGCTTTTCATCAACCAGTATGTCAAAGCGGACTGAGGGGTGGTCAGCTTCTACTTCTTCCGAAGCATGTCTTTTTTTTCGTCGCTCATGGTTGAGAGCATAATTGCGAACCATATGATACATCAGTGACCGCAAAGACCGTTTCGGATCAACGTCGCTCCTGATATACCACAACTTCATAAACACGTCCTGAAGTATATCTGCGGCCGCGTTCTGATCGTGCACGATGGACATCGCATACCGGATAAAGGTATTGTACGTCGCGTCGAACAGCTCGGCGTAGGAACTCCTGTCAGAATTTCGAAGACCATGACTCCAGGATCGAAACTGGTCCTCCGATATGGAGCGCATGTGCTCGGACCCTCAGTCAGTTAGTTAATACACCGCGGCCGATGAATACACCCAAAAAAAGGGGAATCGCACAGCACAGCTAACGAATGACATGAGAATAGTACGATAAGTCGTATCAGCACATCTATATGGCGTAATCCGAATAAATCAATAAACTGACAAAAAGGCATTTTAAGATGCCTTGAACGGTTATGCTGTAACGCCGGTCCTCCTTAAAGGATCACTTTAAGGCTATCGAATACTCGAGCATTCATGCACCATCAGAAACACCGCGACAGTAACTCTACACGGCTCGGGTTTACAATGACCAATTGAGTTTTGATCTCGCGGAACCCTACAATCCTTGCAGTATTATAGGGTCGCTTCTCTCACTTCGTCTCTCAGCTTTTTTTAGACGTTTCAGTTTCTCAATCTATTCGGTTCACATGGCCTTTGACCAGACCAGGATTCGAAACTTCTGCATTATTGCCCATATCGATCACGGAAAGAGTACTCTTGCCGATCGATTGCTTGAATTGACTGGAACTCTTTCTGCACGCGAGCTCCAGGAACAGGTACTCGATTCCATGGATATTGAAAGGGAACGGGGAATCACCATAAAGAGCCACGCGATTCGAATGACGTATGAAGCAGAGAACGGCGAGTCGTTTGTTCTCAATCTTATCGACACACCAGGACACGTTGATTTCACGTACGAGGTTTCCAGAGCTCTTCAAGCTTGCGAAGGCGCCATTCTTGTGGTCGATGCCGCTCAGGGAATTGAGGCACAGACTCTTTCCAATCTTTATCTGGCCATGGATAGTGATATCGAGGTCATCCCGGTTTTGAATAAAGTCGATTTACCCGGTGCCAATCCAGACAGCGTTGCCCAGTCGATTGAAAACCTGCTTGGAGAACCCGCCGAGGATATCATCAGAATCAGTGCGAAGACGGGTGTCGGTGTGAAGGACTTGCTCGAACTGATCATCAACAGAATTCCAGCGCCATCCGGTGACGTTAATGCTCCGCTTCAGGCATTGATTTTCGACTCGGTTTTCAATACGTATCGGGGATCCATCGCGTACACTCGTGTTTTTGAAGGCACGCTTCGTAAAGGCGATTCCATTCTGTTCATGTCCAATAAAAAATCGTATACGGCTGAGGAAATCGGATTCCTGCGACTCAACATGGAGCCTACGGATATTCTTCGGGCGGGAGACGTGGGTTATGTGATCGGCTCGGTCAAAGAGGTCTCCGACGTGAAAGTAGGGGACACCATTACGCATTCGAAGTCTCAAGCATCAGAACCCGTGACAGGATTTCGGGACCCCAAACCCATGGTTTTTTCGGGGGTTTATCCAACGAATTCTGACGATTTCGAAGATCTCCGATCGTCTCTTGATAAATTGCACCTCAATGATGCATCCTTGACTTACGAACCCGAGACATCGCTTGCACTGGGTTTTGGATTCCGGATCGGATTCCTGGGGTTGCTGCACATGGAAATCATACAGGAAAGACTTGATCGCGAGTTCGGTCTGGATATTATCACAACCGTTCCGAACGTTAAATATCGGGTCTCTCAACACGACCGTGTTGAGATCCTGGTCGACAACCCGAGCAAGATGCCGCAGGCGGGGCTTATTCGTGAAATCTGCGAACCCTATGTAAAGGCTGAGATTATTACGCCGTCTGAATACATCGGAGGTCTCATGGGGCTGTGCCAGGACCGTCGCGGGAACTATATCAACACACAATACCTGGATGAAAACCGGGTTAACCTTGAGTATGAACTCCCTCTGGCTGAAATTGTATTTGATTTCTATGATCGATTAAAGAGCCTTACCCGTGGATATGCTTCGTTCGATTACGAATTCCTTGATTATCGACCCAGCGACCTCGTGAAACTTGACGTGCTCATCAATGGAGATCCTGTCGATGCGCTCTCCACCATCGTTCACCGTGACAAGGCGTATGAGATGGGAACGAAACTCACGAAGAAATTGAAGGAATTGATTCCTCGTCAGATGTTTGAGGTGGCCTTGCAGGCCTCGATCGGTACGCGGGTTGTCGCCAGACAGACCGTGAAGGCCATGCGTAAAGATGTTACGGCAAAGTGTTATGGAGGTGACATCTCCCGGAAACGGAAGCTGCTTGAAAAACAGAAGAAGGGGAAAAAGCGAATGAAGCAGGTGGGAAATATTGAACTTCCCCAGGAGGCTTTTCTGGCAATTCTCTCCATCGACGATTGATTTCGTCACGAGAACCCACGCAGGATCAGGAACATTCCGCCCTGAAACGACTACCCGAACTCGACTTAGACGATGCACTTCCCGTCGTTTCAGCGACTCTCTCATACAGACGGACAGAGACTGAAGTGGCCTGCTTCCGGCTTCTCTTTCAACGATATTTTTGCCTTCTCATTCTGTGTTTCTCCGGGCTCACAATCAGGGTCGAGGCGCAGACGATTTTGCAGCGCTACAGGTGGCATCGGACGCAGGAGATTGCGCGCGCGACGTTCAATCAACGCGGTCGTCGCATGCCCGTGCGAACGGTAGATTTTTTTGAAACGAAGATGGACTCCATAAGGCACTGGATCGTTTCTCTTGATGAGTCACTCGCAGAAACGGCTGAACGAGAGATTGAACGATTTGAAGTAGAATCGTGGCAGAAGGTTGATGCGGAACAGGAAATTCGTTTTATGGCTCTTTTCGATAACACAGATTGGGCTTTTATCGGGTCCACAACCCGTCAACGTATTGATACGACGCGTACGAGGGATCTCAGAGCCCGAATGCAGGCCCTGTTCGGTTCGCCGACAAAAACGCTCGCCGAGCTGGATCCTGTGGAACTACTGACCCGCGATCACATGATAGAATTCGAATACTGGTTTGTTTTGAATGATTCAATTCCGGTCATCGTAATTGACACGAATGGGCCCTGGGATCGGGGAGTTGTGATGGCATCGGCGGCCTCGTATCGTCTGCAACTGGCTGAAATCAAAGCCGCATTCCTCGGTCAAATCATTCGGAATGATTTGCGTTCACCATTTTCAGATTTCTATTATAATCCGGAAGAGGAACAGTGGTACATCACCGGGTTTGACGGAGCTTCCTTCTTCGATGTGCGTATTGGTCGCCCTGACATGAAGCAGGGCAGGCCGGATTTCGCTTTCAGAAATAAAATCCGGGAGCGATCTCTCAACTGATCTTCTCGCAATCAGCGGATTTCATAATCGTGGCAAAAACGAACAAGCAGAACCGGATGAACGACAGACGGAAGCGGCGTGATGAACGGGCTGCGCAACAAAGATCCGGGGATGGGTCCGCCGGAAACGGAGGAAAAAGAACGAAAGGTAAAATACGCGAGTGGTTTGACGCCCTTGCTTTTGCTGTCATCGTGATGCTGATCGTACGAACACTGTTCTTCGACCTGTTCAGAATCCCGACCCCTTCCATGGAAAAAAGTCTGCTGGTGGGGGATTATCTTTTTGTTTCCAAGCTGCATTATGGAACACGGACTCCGATGACTCTTGGAATTCCTTTCACATCCATATACCTGAAAGGCATTCAGTTTCCATTTTTTCGATTTCCCGGGTTTTCAGAAGTCAAACGAGAAGACGCGATCGTATTCAACTGGCCCGCAGATGATGTAACTGCCATTGATCGGCGAATGCATTATATCAAGCGCGTAATGGGTCTTCCCGGGGAAACAATTGAGGTCAGGGAAAAGGTGGTATATATAGACGGGGTCGGGCAAGACCTGCTTCCCACCATGCAGCAGTCATGGCGCGTTCTGAAGACGGAACGGCGCGTACAACTATCCAATTCATGGCTTGAAGACATCGGTGTCAGCGAGGTCATTCAGACGAAAGATCCGCTCGTTTTGCGGGTTGTCGGTACCGAGTCTGCCATCGAGCAGATTCGGCAGAGACCCTGGGTCGAAAAAATCGAACCCGCCATTACGATCAATGACGGCCGCTACAGTAAACTGATGTACCCGCCGGGTCGGGGATACACACCGGACAGTTTCGGTCCGATTACCATTCCGGCCCGGGGAGACAAGATTACCCTCACGGAAGAGGTCTGGCCAGTCATCGAAAAAGTAATCTCGCGATACGAAGGACGCACAACGGGTCGCAGCGCCGATGGCTCGTTTCTGATAGATGGTTTCAAAGCGACAACGTATACGGTCCAGCAGGACTATTTTTTTGTCATGGGAGACAATCGAGACAATTCTGAGGACAGTAGATTCTGGGGTTTCGTCCCCATGGACCACATCGTCGGCAAAGCCCTTTTTGTTTATTTCTCGTGGGATGCCGGTTCCAGATTGCCGCGATTCGAACGAATATTCAGCCGAATCAACTAGGTGTGACCCGGATCGGCTCGACCGGTCTTCGGCGAACGAAGCCTTTCGACTTGTTCGGCAAGTTTCTGCCGGCTTCAGTTTCCTGTGCGGCTTTTAAGTCGCCTGTTCGGCGTCAGTTTCCTGTGCGGGTTTTTAGTCGCCTGTACGACGTCAGTCTCCTATGCGCGTCAGTCTCCTGTGCGGTTGAGCAATTTGTCGAAATACTTTTGTTGCGATGTTCCTGGAGGTACATCGTAAGGGTGCCCCGGCAGAGACACCAGTTGAAGGACGGGTTGTCCTTTTTCTTCCAGAAAAGGAATCGGATTGCCTTCAGGGTCATCACCGATAACGAGAACGGTAGTACCCGGCTTCTTGATTTTTCCCTGGCTTGAGCCAAATCCACTTCCGAGCGTCGTTTCCCACGGATCAGCCCATCGATAAATCCATTCTGCATCTTCGTCGACAAGTCGAACGCAACCATGGCTGGTCGGTCCGCCCGTCGGCATGGGGTACTGATGAATGTGGATGCCGCGTTCATCAAAGAAATTGAAGACCCAGTACATTTCCCACTGCTCGCCCGGGGGGCTGAGCGATGAAATACGATACTCTGTTTTCCAGTTGAAATTATAGCGCCCACCTGGTGTCGGCGACGACTTCGCTCCGGTATTCACTATACCCCACCGCGCCAGGTCACCGGATTCGTAAGCCGCCCAGGCCTGTACTGTTTTGTCGATGATGAACAGTTTGTCAAAGTCAGCTGACCCTTCGTACCGGTACGGAAACGGAGAATACGAGCAGAAATCAGTGCTGAATTTGACAGGTACGATAAGCGTATCTCCAATCCGGGTGCTGGGTACAAGCGTTCGATTCAGCAGTCCTACGAGCTTGGCGCGTTCGGCGCCGACGAAAACATCTCCGTCTCCAATTATCTTGTAAAACGTGTTGCGTGCTATCACATCATTGGAACGCCTGTCATAAAGAATGTGATATCGGTAACCAACGTGTTCCCGTGCACGCCCGATGACCTCGCATTCGCCAAGAATGTCGGCAAGTTCTTTTTGATTGACGTAACTCTGTGCCTGTAACATGGGAGCACCGACAGACAGGGCTGCGGCGCTCAGAATCAGGCAGAACAACGTTGTGTTTTTTCTCTCGATCATGGTCATTGGCACCCTTGCGCGCGAAGTTTCTCTATCATGTTCGGATTTCCGAGTACCACCATGGCATCCTCGGCATGCAGGGTTTCGGATGCACCCGGATTAAATTTAATTTCCTTTGTCGCGTTTCTGCTTATTCCGACTACGATCACGTCATAATGTTGCCTTACATTGCTTTCGGACAGCGATTTCCCTTCGAGTTCTGCATTCTGATTGACTATCACTTCTTCAATCGAGAGATCCAGGTCGTCATTGAGAAGAACGTTTTCCATGAAACGCACGACATTCGGTTTCAAGATCACCTGTGACATCCTGTGCGCGCCGATTTCGTACGGCGAAATCACCTTGTTGGCGCCTGCGCGGATGAGCCGCCGATGATTCACCGGCTTATTGGCCCGGGCCAGAATAAACAAGTCCGGGCAGAATTCGCGAGCAAGAAGCGAAACGAACACATTCATGCTGTCTTCCGGCAGCGTAAGAATCAGACCTTTTGCCCGGTTCAGTCCCGCATCCAGGAGCGAGGCTTCTTCTTCGGCGTCTCCGTGGATGAACAGCTTCTTGGACTCCTCGATCAGCGCAATCTTCGAGGGGGCATTTTCAATGATGACAAACGCAACACCTGCGTTTTCAAGATCTGCGGCAATCCTGCTTCCGATTCGACCGAATCCACAGATGATATAGTGGTCGGTCAGATGATGTATCAACTGAGCCATCTTCCTCGTTTTTAATCGTTTACTGTTGATCAGGAATTGTGCTCCCCGAGTGGCTATCACGGCTACAGTTCCGATTCCAAACAGGCCAATCGCCATGGTCAGCCAGCGCCCGGCGGTTGATAATTCGCGCACTTCATTGAACCCGATGGTTGTCAACGTCAGAAACGTCATGTACAAACCATCGAGAAAATTCCAGCCTTCAAGCCATGAATATCCGAGCGTTCCGGTGACAAGCAGGCCGGAAAGGGCTATGAATGCGGCAAGCAGATCCCGCGAGTGGGTCTCACGTCTGTCAGTCCATTTAAACATGCCGTAATAAACTACTGAAGCGCTGGGCTTGTCTGGTCGATAACGCCGGTTTTCTCTTCCTTCGAATAAAATGGAAATTGCCCGGCGTGCCACGAACTTCCTGCGGCTCGCTCAATGCCGCGACGGACTTCTGACATCGAAGAGATGCTCTGATCGAAGATTCGAGTGGAGAGCGGCAATTTTTGTTCTGTTACGATTTGTCTGAATTCCGATCTCTGGGCGACAGCTATTTCGCCACTCGTATCGCGGTACAACACGGACAGGGCGCCGGTCCAGTTGAACGCACAGTTTTCTGCGACTTTATCAATAACATGCAGATGTTTATCAATTCCACACCCTGAAAGTTCACCGTCTGGAACGAATGCGGCAAGAATCAGAATCTGGTTTTCGAGAAGCAAAAAATCTCCCTGTACGTCTTTCTCATGAGACGTCCATGATTGCAGGAATTGATCAACTGCACGGGTGACCGCTTCAGTTTCCGATTCGGACAGCTTCCGGTCTGTTGCGTGAATCCAGATGCGGGAATCGTCAGGAAGATTTTTGAACAGGATTTCAGGCGGTTTCATAATTCGAGTCAGCCGATTCAGAGGACGGGACGAGAACGGAAGAAAAAGAATAAAGGAATTTGAGGAACGAGCGGCCTGTCTACGCGGCAGCTTGCTTAAAGATCGCTATACTCGCAGCTGCAGGACCAGTAACTGCCCGCTTCATTGCCTGTTTGCAACCATGAAAATAATCCACTCTGTTCCACAATGAACCTTGAATTAAAAGATAAAGTGGCCGTCGTGGCCGGTGCCAGTCGAGGGATCGGACTTTCGATCGCGCAGTCTCTGTCGCGAGAAGGCTGTAAGGTTCTTATCTGTGCCCGAAATGCCGAGACTCTGGACAATGCTGCAAGTTTCGTGCGAGAATCCGGCGGTGACACAGAAACTCTGGTCCTGGATATCACGGATAAAAATGCAGGTGCGCTGTTGGTTGAAAAAGCGCTGAGCGATTTTGGTCAAATCGATATTTACGTAGGCAGTGCTGGCGGAAATCGCAGAAAACCCTTCGCTGATACGACGGATTCAGATTGGCATGAAATCATGGACATCAACTTTCACGCCCACGCACGGTGCAGCCGCGCCATTATTCCTGCAATGCGAGATGCCGGGGGAGGTGCCATTACGTTCATTTCCAGTATTTTCGGTCGGGAAGCGGGGGGACCGGGCCTGTCCATATACAACGCGACCAAGTCCGCGCTGATCAGCCTGGCCAAAATAATGGCGATCGAGCTGGGTGCAGACGGAATCCGCGTCAACACGGTCGCGCCCGGGTCCATCAGGTATCCAGGCGGCTCATGGGATCGACGCTGCATGGAAGATCCGGAGGGCATGGCAAAATTCATTCAGGAGAATTTACCCATGGGCCGGTTCGGTAACGCGGAAGAAGTAGCCGATGTGGTTGCCTTTCTATCGTCTGCGCGCGCCAGTTGGATTTCGGGTGCGTGTATTACTGTCGACGGCGTTCAGTCCAGATCACTTATTTAGGACCAGTTCACGGAAAACCAGAGGCGTTTCCAGACCGTGTCCACATGGTCGGCCTCAGTCGAAGCGCGTAAAAACAACCTCAACTTTACGGCGATCTTTCGGGGCTTTTCTCCACTGAACGAGAATCGGACTCTGATAGGTTCCGGTAATGATACGACTGTGGCCGTCACTGTGTTCGTCTGAGATGATCAGGCTGATACCGCGTTTCATCCGAAGAAACCGTCGGGCCGGGACGGCAACGATTTTATCAATGATGCGCTCCACGAGTGTTTCGCTCAGGCCCATTGAATCGATGAACTCATTTACGAAATGAACCAGGTCGTATTTCATGTAATCCTTGGCTTTCTCTTTGATAGCCCGAGGATCACGAATCATGTTACGGCCTTTTTGCATCATGAACCGGATTGGGTTTTGCAACACTTCTACCAGATCATGCTGCATGAGTAACGTTTCGTACTCGTTGACCGTGAGTCCTGTATTTTTTTCTGAAATCGGGAGCCTCATATCGATCCGCCCTTTGGAGATTCCCAATTCGGCAACTTTTTCCTGAAGCATTTCGAGGAATCCAACCCGCGGATCCCAAAGATTTACTGAATCTATGGGGTGGGCCGACATTCTGATATCGAGAGTCTCGCGGTGTGCCTCAGATTCCTCGTTGTAGCCGAGAATTGTCGTTTTACGTTTACGTGGCATGTTACCATTTATTCCGTCCAGATCAACAAAATAAACGGGTGAGGTGGTCTGATTCTTGTACGTCACACAACTCTGCAACCCCGATCCGATATACGTCAGATGTGAGTCTGCGTTGTGCGGTTCGACAAGTTTTTGCTCCTCGGATAATTCCGTGCGAAGATTCATCCGGTCGTGCTGATAATCCGCGTTCTCCGGAAAAAGACGCTGGAAACCGCCCACAAATGCCTGTAAGGCCTCGCGATCATTTTTCAGTCTGTTGCAAAGGCTCTGCTCAAAATATCCGGCAGTGGTGTGATGAGAGAAATACACACTTCTCTCAAATAGGTCGAAGAAGCCGGGATTCTGCTCTCGAATGACTTCCGAAACGTCTATCAGGTCGACGCGGGCCCTTGGAGAGAGGGCCAAAGAAATTTCGTGTGGCGTATCGGCCATGAATTCTGAATGACTGGTTTACGAAACCTACGTGGAATTCAGTAATAATGTCAATTCTATTCGTACTTTCGGTCTGCTCGGACTCTTACGAATAGAATGTGGTGTGTTTCATGGGAAAAGGTGACAAAAGGTCCCGAAAAGGAAAAATTGTGAACGGTTCATACGGTAAAAAAAGACCCAGAAAAAAGAAAAAGAAACAGGCCAAGTCGTAGTTGGAACTCCATTCGACGTGTTTTCTGTTTTACACTGTTCGGCGCTTCCTTTTTTATGAGACGATTTTCTTTTCTTCGAGCCGCAGTTTTCAGCGGATTCTTATTTCTGTATGTGTGTCTGCCGGGTGCATTCGGGTCGGTGACTGCCCAGAAAGTAGATCTTTCTTTTCTGACCACTCGTGCTGAAGAGTCGAATTACGAGGAAACCACACGTTACAGTGAGGCAGTCGGCTTTATAGAGGTCGCAGTGGCACAACATCCCCTACTTCATGTCACGACGCTTGGATATACCAGTGAAGGCCGAGCACTTCCACTCGTTGTATTCGGGGACGTAGCGGATGCGTCTCCGGAATCGGTACGCGCGTCGGGCAAGTTGCGGGTTTACGTACAGGGAAACATTCATGCCGGTGAAGTTTGTGGAAAAGAGGCCCTGCTCATGTTGATTCGGGACCTGGCGTCGGGTCAGCATGAAAACTGGGCCGATTCACTCGTCCTGCTTCTTGTCCCCATTTATAACGCAGACGGTAATGAACGGGTCAACATTAACAACCGACCTCGCCAGAACGGTCCATTGGCGGGAATGGGACAGAGGTCCAACGCGCAGGGACTTGATTTGAACCGGGATCATATGAAAGTGAAAAGTCCCGAGGCGCGATCGTTTATCCGGATGATGAAGGAATACGATCCTCAGCTTCTGGTGGACCTGCATACGACCAACGGGTCGCAGCATGCATATCATCTGACCTATTCACCGCCCCTGAATCCGAATACGGACCCTGGTATTTCGGAGCTGCTTCGAGAGAGGTTGCTACCGGCAGTCACCGACAGCATTCGTTCACATCATGGATGGGAATATTACTTCTACGGAAATCTTCCATTCCGAAGAAATACGGAACAGGGCTGGTACACGTTCGATCATCGACCGCGCTTCAATAACAACTATATCGGATTGCGCAACCGTGTGGCCATTCTGAGCGAAGCCTACGCGTATGCGACATTCAGGGACCGCGTTCTTGCAACCCGCTATTTCGTGAATGAGATAATAGAGTACAGCTTCGATCATGTTTCTGAGATTGAAGCCGTTGTTGCCGAAGCGGATCAACGTTCCATCGTTGGAGAACAGATGGCTGTTCGCGCGGAGTACGAAAGAAGCGACACCAAAGTAAACATTCTGCTCGGCGAAACGGTAAATGGTAAAAATCCGTACTCTGGTGCGATGATACGCGAGCGGCTCGATGTCATTCGTACGGAGGAAATGTACGAATACGGGTCGTTCAAGGCATCGGAGACCGAGCGTGTACCCGCGACCTACTACTTCGAAGCCTCACACGTTGCAGTGCTCGAGTATCTCGATATTCACGGCATTGAGTTTTCGCGCATCGAAGAGGCTGTGACCATGTCAGTCGAGTCGTTTCAGATTGATTCCACAACGGTCGCCGAACGCACTTTTCAACAGGTCAATGAGCGGCAGTTGTATGGGAAGTACGTCGCGGTCGAAAGAGTATTTGGAGTGGGCACGATAGTCGTTTCCATGAATCAGCCGCTCGCCAGGCTGGTGTTTTATCTTTTTGAGCCGCGCTCGGACGATGGTCTGCTTAACTGGGCTCAGTTGGATGAAACCATAGAAAAAGATCAGACGTACCCGATTTATCGATCACTGGACTGATCGGACGCAGCGGAGAAAGGATCCTTGATTTCGGGAACATGCATGTCACGAAGCGGCACATCTGGAAGCGTAGCGTCGGAAGACGTAGCATCTGACAGCGGCACATCTGGAAGCGTAACGTCGGAAGACGTAGCATCTGACAGCGGCACATCTGGAAGCGTAACGTCGGAAGACGTAGCATCTGAATTTCACCGTATTGGTGGATCCGATGTTCCAGGTTTTGATGGCTTCGCCGATTTCACACGACGTTATCAGCGCGAATTCAACCCCGTCTACCGACGCTTCGAGGCATTCGAATATTTACCCATCGAAGCATTCAAAAGAGCGGTCGTTGCTACATTTCCGGCCGCGGAGGCCGAAGCGATATTTGTGAGCAGCGGAACCGGCAGCGGAACCGGCAGCGAGCATGGCAGCGCAATTGGTATCAAGCCCGGCAACGAACCGGGCCGCGCAACCCGCAGAAGTCGACATTTTGTGCGGTCACTGGGCGTCTACCAGCGCTCGGTGACGACGCACTTCGAAGGCGTATTCGGCAGGGGGCCCTTCACCATCGTGGCTCACCTTCCATCGTGCGTCGGGTCGGGAGATTCTTCTTCACTTGTGGTCATGCTCAAGATGCTGATCGACGAGTTCGGAACGGACGACAGCGCGTTTGTTTTGAACGCCTTGGAACTGAAAAAAAAGCTGATCCAGGCAGCCGACACCGATCCTCCCATTCTTTTATTTGGTACCGCATTCGGTTTGCTTTCGTTTGTTGAGTCGGTGCGTGTCGCGCTGCCGTCGAGCTCGTTCGTCATCGAAACCGGAGGTATGAAAACGCATCGGCGCGAAATCGGCCGCAAAGAGCTTCACGAGAGACTTTCGTCGGGTTTTGGTGTCGGCTTGGATCAAATCACGAGCGAGTACGGGATGTGCGAACTGCTCAGCCAATGTTATATGCGAGGCGACGGGTTATTCTATCCGCCTCCCTGGATGTCTTTTAAAATCCTGGATCCGGAAAATCCGAGACAGGAAATCGAGGAAGGAGAGCCAGGTGCCCTGGCAGTATTTGATCTGGCGAATATTTATTCTGTATCGGCGATATTGACGGAAGATCGCGCCGTGAGAAAAGGAAAAGGATTCGATCTTCTGGGAAGGCTTTCCAACGCCGAGTTACGAGGTTGCAATTTTATGGTGGAGGATCTGATTGGTAAATATTGAAACCACAGACAGCGGGCGCCTGGTCTTGTTGACACTCGCTCGCCCGGATAACAGGAACGCGCTGAATCGTAAGATGGTCATTCGCTTGACCGAGCTCATATCCGCTCACGGTGTGGATCCCGTGTGCAGGGTTATCATTCTGACGGGAACGGGAAATACATTTTCGGCGGGTGCCGATCTGAAAGCGCTTCAGCAAATGCAGTCTGCCTCGTTCGAAGAAAACCGGGAGGACTCGGATACTCTGGCCCGCTTGTTCTCCGCAATTCGGGACTGTCCAAAACCCGTGATAGCGCGCGTAAATGGGCACGCCATCGCCGGTGGCCTCGGTCTGGTGACGGCGTGTGATTTTGCATTCTGTGCTCGAAACGCCCGACTGGGTTTCCCGGAAGTTCGTATAGGGATGGTACCTGCCATCGTCATGGTACTGCTGAAACGCAGACTCCGGGATCTTGAAATACGAAATCTGTTATTACGCGGACATCTGATTTCTGCGCCCGAAGCTGAAAAAGCAGGGCTCGTAAACGAAGTGGTGTCGTCGGCTGCGCTTGATGAGAGGGTTTTTGAGTTGGCACGAGAAATTGCCGGTTCGACGAGTCCTGAGGCCATTGCGGCTACAAAACGAATGCTTTCGGAAATGGATGAGATGGCGTGGACCGCGGCGCTTGATTATGCCATTACTGAAAATGCCCGTGCCCGTGAGACAAATGACTGCCGGGCGGGGGTTTCGGCGTTTCTGGAAAAGACAGATCCGCCGTGGAAGATCCTGGAAAACTGATACAGGAATCGGCGGGTGGCGGTGATCGGTTTCCGGCGAACTGTGAATGGTTTAAAACGAGATTCACCGGCTCTCCGCGGCTGATTTTACGCTCAAGACGTAATTTATGTTATCCGACCACGAGTAAACTCTATACGTAATGATCACCTACAAGGACGCCGGCGTAGATATTGAAGCCGGGGAAGAAATGGTCAATCGAATCAAACCACTGGTTCGGACCACGTTTACGCGTGGTGTTCTGACTGATATTGGCGCATTCGGTGCATTTTTTCAGCCTGATTTCACCGGCTTGACCAATCCGGTTCTCGTTTCTTCTGTGGACGGGGTGGGTACGAAGCTGAAAGTCGCCTTTCTGATGGATCGGCACGATACGGTGGGTCAGGACCTGGTAAACCACTGTGTGAACGATATAGCGGTTTGTGGAGCGCGACCTCTGTTTTTTCTTGATTATTTCGCTACGGGCGAGCTTTCCCAGGATGTCGCATTCGAGGTGATTAAAGGATTTGCCTCCGCATGCAAAGAAAATAACTGTGCATTGATCGGAGGAGAAACCGCCGAGATGCCCGACATGTATAGAAAAGGCGAATACGATCTCGCGGGTACGATTGTCGGAGTGGTAGACCGCGACTCGATCGTGGACGGTAAGAGCATAGAGGCCGGGGATGTGCTGATAGGAATTCCATCGTCGGGCCTGCACACAAACGGTTATTCTCTTGCCCGAAAGATTCTTTTCAATACCTGTGACGTATTTGACAGACCGGCTGAACTGAATGGTCAATCCATAGGCGAAACCCTGCTTGCGGTGCACAAACCATATCTCGCGCTCATTCAGGCACTTCTGACATCAGAGACCGGCGTTCGAGGGCTCTCCCACGTCACGGGTGGGGGAATAGAAGGCAATACCAGACGCATCTTGCCTGCCGGACTGACCACCGACGTGGATTATTCAACGTGGGTTCGCCATCCGATATTCAATCTGATTCAAACGACGGGCAATGTTCCGGAATCCGATATGCGCAAAACATTTAATCTGGGTATCGGTTTAATCATCGTTGCTCGAGCGGCCGATACCGATCGAATCTGTACTGTGTGTGAAAATTCAGGAGAAAAACCCGTAATTGTAGGCAGAATCGGAACGAGTGAGAGCCACCGAGGGTAATTCGGCGGGTATTTGGCCTCCGCGCGTATTTGTATATATTGTGGACCAGGCTAAGCAGGGTCCCAACCTTCAAACCCATTATTGATACGGCTTGATTTCTGTAATCGTCATAGTGTTGTTGAGTTATCTCGTGGGGTCGATTCCCGGGAGCATTCTCATAGGGAAATATCTGTATGGTGTTGACCCTCGTGAGCACGGCAGCGGGAATGCGGGAGCGACGAATACCATGCGTGTTCTCGGGTTCAAAGCCGGGCTTCTTGCAACGGCTGTAGATCTCGGAAAAGGTCTGTTTGCTGCCGGAATCATCGCTGCGATCCGTATCGATGCCATTCCAGTGACGGGTCTTGGATTCTGGGATACGATGTCGGTGATGCGCCTGATTGCGGGTATCGCCGCGGTTGCCGGACACATGTATCCGATTCTTGCCGGGTTCCGGGGAGGCAAGGGGGTCAACACGAGCGCCGGAGTATTGCTGGCCATTACGCCGATAACCATGATTTTCACGTTCGGGGTATTTTTCCTCGTGCTTTTTTCCTCCCGTTATGTTTCGCTGGCCTCGCTTGCTGCGGCTGTGGCATTTCCATCGACGGTAGTGATCCGCAAATATCTTTTCCACGTCAATTCGATAGACGCGAGTATTCTCTTTTTCAGCCTGGCACTGGCCACCGCTATATTTGTAGCACACCGTGCAAATATCAACCGTCTGCTCAGTGGGAAGGAGGAGCGCGTCTCGTCTTCGAAGCTCAAGTTGGGCGGCTCGTCGAAAGAATAACGCCCACTCGTTACCCGGATGACTGATCTCTCGGTTACTCGAAAATCCGTTGCAATGATCGGCGCCGGGAGCTGGGGAACGGCACTCGCCATTTCGCTTGTTTCAGGAGGGCACACGGTGCGTCTTTGGACGCGCCGCGAGGAAGCCGCCGAACAGATGAGACGGTTGCGTCATAATCCCACATATCTTCCCGACGTCGAACTTCCGGACGATGTGTTGATCACTTCTGACCTCGGCACGGCCGTTGAGGATTCTGATTTCTGGGTTTTTGCGACTCCGTCCCAGGCGGTTCGATCCATAGCAGAACGCCTGGTTCCTTTCAGTGCGTCTGTGTCGACGGTTGTTTCGGTAGCAAAAGGCATTGAGAACGATACCCTGATGACTACGACGCAGGTCATGTCTGACGTACTCCACCGTGTTCCGGAGCAATATCTTGGTGTGTTATATGGACCGAGCCATGCAGAAGAAGTCGCTGCAGCCGTGCCAACGGCTGTGGTCACGGCTGCCCGCAGTTTGGAAACGGCCGAGCGAATCCAGAAAATGTTCCAGGCTCCGCGCCTGAGGGTGTATGTTAATCCGGACCTGATGGGTGTCGAAATAGCCGGATCCGTTAAAAACGTCTTGGCGATTGCAACGGGAATCGTCAAGGGACTCGGATACGGTGATAATACCATGGCGGCGCTGATTACGAGGGGCCTGGCTGAAATAAAAAGACTGGGTGTTGCGATGGGCGCTAAATCCGAGACGTTTTCCGGACTGGCTGGAATCGGAGATATCGTGGTAACCTGTACCAGTACGTTGAGCAGGAACCGATTTGTGGGGGAGCAGATAGGAAAAGGCAAGAGACTGGCTGATGTGGAAGCTGACATGAGCATGGTGGCCGAGGGAGTTCAGACCACGCGATCCGTGTGTCAACTTGCCCGGAGATACCATGTTGAAATGCCGATCACTTCGTCCGTGTATTCGATTCTGTTTGACGGGAAGCGCCCCGATCTGGCCATTGAAGAACTCATGAAACGCGCGGCGAAGAGTGAACACTGGTTATAATGACGCTGGATGGATCACCATCCTGCCTGACATGAAATGGAGCGCAGAGAACTGGAAAACCTCGTAGCCCGAGGCGAAGGACAGCAACTCGAATTCAAAAAAAGAACCCCGGAGCCCAAGCGTCTGGCGAAGGAGGTTATTGCACTTGCCAATTCCGGAAGCGGCAAAATTCTTTTAGGCGTAGATGACAGTGGCGCCATTCTGGGGGTGAAAGACTCTTATGAAGAAGAGTATGCAATCCGCGAGGCGCTCGAGGCGTGGTGTTTTCCTCCGGTTCGATGGAATTTGAGGCGTGTCTCTGTGAGCAGAAAAAGAGAAGTGCTTGTGATCTCCATACCGACGAGGCGCAACGGACCTCATTATCTGCGAAACGATCCAGCGTCCAGCGAAGGTGTTGTTTATATCCGGTTCCGCGATGAATCCATCGAAGCATCCCCTGAGGCGGTGATGTTGATGGAGGCGGAAACCCGTTTCGAAGACGTCCTTTTTGAATTTGGGAAACACGAACTCGAATTGATGCGGATGCTCGATGAACGAGGCAGCGTAACGTGCCGCACCTTCGCGAAAAAGGTAAATATTTCGATCGAACGAGCCCGAACAGTTCTGGTGACGATGGTCCGGGCACGTGTGTTGAAACATTCCATCACGCGACAGGAAGATCGCTTTACACACCGCGGTGACAATTCGGATTGAAAGAGATTCCGGAACAGGGCAAGAATCCCGGATAATTGTCAGATTTCGTGTAGAACTTAGTCCCTTTGCCTTTGTACATTTATTTGAGCAAGTTTATTGAATCCGTTATTGTTTCTTTCTGATGCCGGTAGTTGATGTCATTCCCCTGCACGAGACAGCCAAAAAGCGCTATCTCAATTATGCATTGTCCGTTATTACGAGCCGGGCATTGCCGGATATCAGAGACGGATTAAAACCGGTTCACAGGCGGATTTTGTATGCCATGTATTCGACGTTACACCTCTATCCGGACGCCCGCTTTCGAAAGAGTGCGACTATTGTGGGCGAGGTAATGGGGAAGTTTCACCCCCATGGCGATACGGCGATTTACGATGCGATGGTCCGCATGGCCCAGGACTTTTCACTTCGCGCGCCGCTCGTTGACGGTCAGGGGAATTTCGGATCTCTGGACGGCGACGGTGCTGCCGCCATGAGGTATACGGAGGCCCGCCTGACGCCTCTCGCCATGGAGCTCTTGAGGGAAATCAAGAAAGAGACGGTTCCCTTCCGACCCAATTTTGACGGATCTCTTTTCGAACCCGTTGTGCTTCCGGCAAAAATCCCGAACATGCTGCTGAACGGTTCCAGCGGTATTGCCGTCGGTATGGCCACAAACATCCCGCCCCACAATATCACGGAGCTCATCGATGCGCTGCTCTACATGATCGGCAGTCCGAATGCGCGTGTGCAGACCATCGTCGAGAAATTCATCAAGGCACCGGATTTTCCGACCGGTGGTCTGATTCTCAATACTCCGGAATCTCTCGTTGAGGTTTATTCGACGGGAGAGGGTCCCATTGAACTCAGGGGCGAATATGAGTTCGAAGGAAAGTCCCGGATCATCATTCATTCGATTCCCTACGGATTGTCGAAAAGCAATCTGATTGAGCAGATCGCTGAAAAAATCATCCAGGGGAAAGTACCGCAGCTTGTCGATGTGCGCGACGAATCCACCGATACGGTTCGCATCGTGCTGGAATTAAAACGTGGGGCCAACGGCGAGGCCGCCATGGCGTATCTGCTCAAACACACTTCGCTCCAGACGCGGTTTCATGTCAACATGACCTGCCTCGTGCCCACCGATAATCCGGAAGTGGGCCGCCCGAAAAAGGTGGATCTGGTCACCGTATTGAAGCACTTTCTGGAATTCCGCCTGGACGTTGTCACGAAGCGGCTTCGTTACGATCTTGCGCAGCTCGAAAAAAGGATCCACATTCTTCACGGGTTCGAAAAAATATTTGATGCACTCGACGAGGCCATTCGCATTATTCGGGCGTCCGAGAACAAGGCCGATGCGGCGCAGCGCCTGATGCACCGATTCGGTGTTGATGACGTGCAGGCAGACGCCATTCTGGAAACCAAACTCTATAAGTTGTCCCGGATCGAAATCGGTCTGATTCGCTCTGAGCTTGAGGAAAAAGAAAAAATGGCCGCCGAGATCCACGCTCTTTTACTGGATGAGACGGGGCTCTGGCGCCTGATCAAAGATGAGCTGAGAGAGCTGAAGGCGACCTACGGCGAGGAGCGCCGCTCTGCAATCACGGGACCGGACGAAGAGCGTGAGTATTCGGTCGAAGACTATATCGTCGATGAAGACGTGTATGTGATTGTCACGCGCGACGGCTGGATAAAACGGCAAAAATCGTACACGGAAATCGATAACATTCGTGTCCGCGACGGCGATTCGGTCGGGTGGATTCTTCCCGGATCTACCAGACAATCGGTTGTTTTATTTACGAGCGTCGGGAAAGCGTATACCACACGAATCAACAGTCTGCACAGTACCACCGGTCACGGCGAGCCGATTCAGAAATTATTTGATTTTGCCGACGCAGAGCAGGTGGTCGGTGTGGTTTCTCTTGATCCTCGGGCATTGCCCGTGGCGATCGGCGAGGTGCAGGATCAGACGGTGCTGTTTTTGCAAGAAGAAGATGATGTCATTCAGGGGGGACCGTTTGCCATTGCGGTTTCGAGCGAAGGTTTTTGCCTGCGGGTCTCGGTAGCCAATTTTTCTGAACCATCCACCAAATCTGGCCGGCAGCTCATGCGACTCGGTACGGGCGGCCGCGTCGTGGGTGTGTATGGGGCGTCGGGCGAAGAGAACGTATGTCTGGCCACCCGGGAAGGCCTTGCACTTGTTTTTCCCGTCCGTCAAATCCCGGTGGTCAAAAGTGCGGCGAAGGGTGTCATTGCGATGCGACTTGGACCGGGGGATGAACTGATTGGATATGCGCTCTCGGAAGCATCCCGACAGGGACTTGAAGTCGAAACCAGCCGTGGCAGACGGGAAATCGTCCGTCCCACGAAATTCGGTGTCTCCAACAGGGGAAACAAAGGGCGATTGATCATTTCGCGGGGCACAATTGCCGAGGTTATTCCGGTCGTGATCGAAAAACGTATCAACGGGTCAGGTGGAAACGGCTCCGGCAACGGGGGTTCTGGTAACGGGGGTTCTGGTAACGGCGGTTCTGGTAACGGGGGTTCTGGTAACGGCGGCTCCGGCAACAGCGGTTCTGCCGCCAACAGCTCGGACACGAACGGCTCTGATTCGAACCGATCATGAGTGCAAAAACCTACACAGGAAAAGACATTCAGGTCCTCGAAGGGCTGGATCCAGTACGAAAAACGCCCGGAATGTATATCGGGGGGACCGGAAAGCCCGGATTACACCATTTGCTCTGGGAAATAGTCGACAACGCGGTGGATGAGGCCACCAACGGTTTTGCCACGCAGATTGACGTCGTATTGCATCGGGACGGCAAAAGCATTACGGTGTCTGACAACGGACGTGGGATCCCGGTTGACCGCCACCCGGTAAAAAAGATACCTACGTTGCAGGTCATCCTGACGACCTTGCATGCCGGAGGCAAGTTCGACAACTCCAACTACATTACGTCGGGTGGTCTGCACGGCGTGGGCGCATCCGTCGTGAACGCGCTTTCTGAAGAATTGGTAGCGATCATAAAGCGCGATGGAGGCACTTTCGAACAGCACTACGCGCGGGGCATTCCCATCACGAAGCTGAAGAAGACGGCATCGAACACACGGTTCACAGGCACTTCCATTTTTTTCCGACCGGATCCGGAAATATTTGAATCCGTCGAGTTCGATGGAGAACGGATCAAGAGTGCCCTGGAGATCAAGACCTATCTGAACGGGGCGCTGCGGATTGTCTTCAAAGACGAAGTAAGAGGGGAGACGTTCGAGTTTTTTCATGAAGGCGGCATTGCGGAATATCAGCAGCATCTTCTGACGGAACTCAAGGCTCGCCCGGTACACGAGCATGCTTTTTTACTGAAGCAGGAATCTCTTTCCGGGGGTTCCCGCATGGAGCTCACGTTGCAGTGGACGGAATCTCCCAAAGAACATCTGGAATCATTCGTCAACGGGATTCCGACGGTCGATGGCGGTACACATGAGCAGGGTTTCCGCGATGCCGTACGAAGCGCTATTCGTTCGTACATGGATACGCATGACATGATGCCTCGGAAGCTGGACATCGGATCGGACGATATCCGCGAGGGCATGGTCGGGATTTTGAATCTGTTCATGGTCGAGCCTCAGTTCCAGGGTCAGACGAAAGAAAAACTGAATAATCCATCGGCAAGATCGCTGGTATCCGGCGTTCTGCGTCTGGAACTCGAGCAGTTCCTGAACCGGCATCCGTCGACCGGGGAGGCCATCGCGACCAGGGTCATTCAATCCGCACGTGCGCGTCATGCCAGCCGTGCGGCTGCGTCATCGGTTCGACGTAAATCCAGCGTGAGCCATCGTCTCAATCTACCCGGAAAGCTGGCCGATTGTTCATCGACAGATCCCACGGAAAGCGAGCTCTTTATCGTCGAAGGCGATTCGGCCGGAGGGTCTGCAAAGCAGGGGAGAGACCGGAAATTCCAGGCCATATTGCCTCTGCGCGGCAAAGTGCTGAACGCCGAACAGGCCACGTTTAAAAAGGTGATGGAAAACAAAGAGTTGCAGAATGTGACTCAGGCCCTCGGCTGCGGCCTCGGGGAGCAGATCGACCTGTCCAAACTGCGATACCACCGGATTATCCTGCTCATGGATGCGGATGCGGATGGATTGCATATTGCCACGCTTCTCTTGACCTTTCTGTATCGATATATGCGACCCCTGATCGACGAGGGTTACGTGTACATTGCGCAGCCACCGCTTTTCAGAATTGATGCCTCAAAAAAGACGTACTGGGCCCTGGACGAAGAGGATCGGGATCGCATCGTTGCCGAGCTGACCGGCAAAAACCGAAAGGTCAAAATCGAGATTCAGCGTTTCAAAGGGTTGGGAGAAATGATGCCGGCCACGCTCAAAGCCACGACGCTGGATCCGGAGAAGCGGCGATTGTTAAGAGTTGTGATTCCGGACGAATACCGCCTTGAAACGGAAAAAACGATTTCGGAGCTGATGGGGAAGGACCCCTCCGCTCGATTCCGGTTCATCATGGAGCACGCGGCCGAGGTGGAAGCCCTGGACGTTTAGGTCGCTGCGGGGAGTCAGTGTGACGAGATATCGCGTGCATCGTGTGCGCCGATAGATTTCGAAGCCAGCGTTTCTTTCATGACTACCGCGGCTAACAGGCCGGAGGCAAGTGTCAAACCCGCCACAGCGGCAATCGCCACGGTCAGACCAAAAAACTGAGCCAGGACCCCTGCGAAAATGGCGCCGACAACATAACCGCTGTCCCGCCACAATCGGTAGACACCCACGGCCGTTGCACGCCATGATGGGTGCGCTACGTCGCCTACGGCGGAAAGAAGCGTCGGGTAGACG
>JACZYD010000098.1 GCA_022571255.1 Bacteroidota bacterium | reverse complement strand
AGGTGTTTCAAGTGGAAAATTACGCCAGCTCTCGTTTGCACTGAACAATACGTTCGAAACGAAGCGCCGGGAGGAAGATATTTCCGAATCTGGAACAGGCATCCCGGGTTCTACGAAACTTCTCGACCTGAATCTGACGAGTGGTTACAATTTTGCTGCTGACTCTTTGAAATTCCGCGATATTTTACTTACCAGTCGTACTCGACTCTTCGGAAAGATAGATGTTGATTTTCGGAGTACTTTTTCGCCCTATGAGCTATCTGACGACGGTCGACTGAAAGACGAATTTGCGTTCTCCTTTCCCTCCATCCTGGGTCGTATGACCCGGGTCGACCTGACCCTTCGAACATCAATCAGAAGTAAACAGGGTTCGGGAACAAGGCCGTACAGTGCCCCGCGAGCGGGATACGATATTGCTCGGCAGGATCCGTTCCGTGAACTCGATTCATACGCACAAACGACCTCCAGCATTCAATATGCAGATTTTTCGATTCCCTGGTCCATGAATCTTGATTTTACGTATGGGTACAGTAAAATCAGCACCACTACCATAAAAAGGACGATCATCAACAGCACATTTGATTTCAGTCTGACGCCCAATTGGAAGATAGCCTCCCGGACAGGTTACGATTTTGAACGAAAAGAACTCGTCACTACAAACGTTGCGATTGCGCACGATTTTGACTGCTGGCAAATGTCTCTTTTCTGGATCCCATTCGGTGCGTTTCAATCCTGGGGTTTCGAAATTCACGTAAAGAGCGACATCCTGCGCGATTTCCTGAAACTTGAACAACCAAAAAGCGAAATCAAGGACAAATTTGGCCTCCTGTAAACCATCTTATCTGCAATTTGGCACTTTTCTTGCGTGAAATGCTGTATACCTGGCACTCTTCGAACAGGGTCGGCCAATACGGGTATGCAATCCCAACCTGTGTGTTTTACACACCACCGATGTCGTGAACAAGAACATGTCTCTCAAAGAACCTGATCGCGATGCATCCGATACATCGGGCATCCATAAAGCCTGGCCTGACGCTTCACAGATACCTTTTTCAGTCGAAACCCGGGCTGATCGACAAATTCTTGAAAGGCTGGTCACGTCATTCGAATCGAAAGTGCCGACAATGGACGTCTCGGCTGTCAGTTTTTTTGTTCGCGATCGCACCGTGACCGTCAACGGCATCATTCGAGACCAACCAGATCGCGATTTGCTCCTGTCTATCGTTCGACGAACCATCGGAGTTGAACGCGTTATCAGCCGTCTGCGAATTGCCCCGGAGAGGTTTCGTTCGCGCATTTTCAGAAGGAGCGCCTAAGCCTCTGATCTACAACGCTCTGCAACACCAAATCCTTACCGGTCGTCACGCACCCATAACGATGCGACAACTTCAAAACGTACTTCAGACTGGGTGATCCGTGCTGAATTACCGAAGACGCGCAGTGAAACCCCTTTCCATTTCAGCCAGAGTTCGGAAGTTCGACCCAGGAATTGCTGATCCAACAGCGTCGCTTCAAACGGCCCGTCGTGACGAAGTACAATATCTTCAGGACGAATCGCAAGCACTTCGCCGGAACGAGCTTTCTCTTCCGTAATCAATTCTGCGTGACTGTGTTCTATAATATTACTTCCACCCAGGAATCGAGCTACAAAAGCCGTTTCCGGGTGAGCATACATATCACGCGGGCGACCGACCTGAACGATCCGTCCATCCTTCATGATCGCCATCTTGTCCGAAAGTGATAATGCCTCCTCCTGATCGTGAGTCACGTAAATACTTGTGACACCCGAATCGGTTTGCATCCGTTTTAATTCGAATCGGGTCTGTTCCCTGAGTTCAACATCAAGGTTTGACAGCGGCTCGTCAAAAAGCAATACGTCTGGTTCTGTAGCCATGGCGCGTGCAAGAGCCACCCGCTGCTGTTGTCCACCAGACAATTCTGTAACACTCTTGTCCAGCAAACCAGCCAGCCCGACTCGTTTCAGGGCCGAGATTACCCGTTCTCTTCTTTGCGTAGCCTTGACTTTGCGGGCAGCAAGCCCGTATCCCACGTTTTCCGAGACGCTCATGTGCGGAAAGAGAGCATAATTCTGGAATACCATCGCTGTGGGGCGTTTTTGCGGTGGCGTATTCGTTACGTCGTGTCCCCCTATTCTGACTGTGCCCGAATCTGGCATTTCCAGTCCGGCAACGATCCTCAGCGTGGTCGATTTACCACAGCCACTCGGTCCCAGCAGAGAGAAAAATGAGCCTGCTTCGATCTCAAGAGACACGTCCTGAACGGCGTGTACACCCTCATAGGATTTGAATATATTTTCCAGATTTACATTGGCGTCCCGATTCGCAGCACCTTCCACGTATTTCATGGATCCATTCAATTCAGGCTGACTGCAAGATCTGCGTCACCTTGTCGGCGGCTTCCTGAAAAACGACTGCCGTAGCTATGGAAAGACCACTCTCATCTAAGATTTTTTTACCCTCTTCTGCATTGGTCCCCTGCAACCGAACGATCAAAGGCATCTCGATGCCCACATTTTTGGATGCCTCAACGACGCCCATCGCAACCTGATCACAGCGGACTATTCCACCGAATATATTGACCAGGATTGCCCGAACGTTAGGATCTTTCAAAATAATCCTGAACCCCGCCTCTACCGATTCCGGGTTGGCCGCACCACCGACGTCGAGAAAATTGGCCGGTTCACCTCCGGCGAGTTTAATGATATCCATGGTCGCCATCGCCAGGCCCGCACCATTGACCATACATCCGACATTACCGTCCAGTTTCACATAATTCAGAGAGTGCCGGCTCGCCTCAACCTCAAGCGGATCTTCCTCAGCCAGATCCCTCAATTCCAGCAGGTCTTTGTGACGAAAAAGGGCATTATCGTCCAGAATGATCTTGGCGTCGACAGCCATGATTTCTCCCTGCCTGGTCAATACAAGCGGATTGATCTCTGCCAGCGAGCAGTCACTTTTTTCGTACGCCATATACAATGCTGTTATGAACTCTATCGCCTGCTTCAAAGCAGCCCCTTCCAGCCCGAAACTGAATGCAATTTCGCGTGCCTGAAACGCTTGCAAGCCAATCGAGGGATCAATCCAGATTTTGACAATTTTTTCCGGCGTTTCTGCAGCAACAGTTTCGATATCAACACCGCCCTCAGTCGATGCCATAATGACAGACATATTGCGTTCGCGGTCAAGTGTGATTCCCAGGTAAAACTCGCTTGCAATATCAACGGCTTCCGCAATCAATACCGATCTGACCTTCTGTCCCGCGGGTCCGGTTTGATGCGTGATCAACGTCATGCCTAAAATGTCGGTGGCCCTCCGGCGAACTTCTTCCACCCCTCGCGCCAGCTTCACACCACCTCCTTTGCCCCGTCCCCCAGCGTGTATTTGGGCTTTAACGACAAACAGATCGACTCCAGATGCTTCGTTCAACGCCTCAGCGGCTGAAACCGCTTCGTTTACGGTGCGAGCAATCGTTCCTGCCTGGACCGATACTCCGAAAGAAGCTAAAATGTCTTTCCCCTGATATTCGTGAACTTTCATGGACCTCTTACTTACGTACCTTACTGTCACTGGAAAAGTACGCCGCAGGGGGGCGAAAGTCTTCCGCTGTGTCTGGAACAAACCAATCTTCGTCAATAATTTCGGAGATCGCAGACAAGATGACGCCCGTCATAACCACATTCGATTTATATATGGTCCGAAGACTGCTCGCTGGATACGTGGGCGTGCTGCTGGGAGTCATCGTTTTTTTTATCGTGCTCCACTATGTCGAGTATATCGATGATTTTATGGATCGAAACGCAACACACTGGGCTGTCTTCACGGTGTATTACCCCAGTTCAATTCCGGAAATAATCCAGCTGGGTTCGCCCCTCGCCATATTTTTGTCCGCGATCCTGGTGACAGGGCGTTCTGCTCAGCACCTTGAAATCGCCTCGCTCCAAACCAGCGGAGTATCTCTGTACCGGCTGCTGGTGCCGTTCGTCGTTGTTGGATTACTGATAACCGTTTTCATGTTCTGGTTCAACGGCTGGGTAGTCCCCGAAACCAATCGGGTCAAAATTGCCTTCGAACAGGAATTTACAAAATCAGCTTCCGGTCAGATCGAATACAGCAACATTCATCGCCAGAACCGTCCTGGAAGTGTACTCATTGTCGGTTTTTTCGACCGAACGAGCAAAACCGGAACGAATATATCGCTCCAGACTTTCAATGCTCATCGACGGATGATAGAGCGTATCGACGCCAAACGCATGACATGGGTAGACTCGACCGCTTCCTGGTATCTCGTTGAACCCATGGTCCGGACGTTCGACGAGACGGGGACGGAAACACTCAGCTCATTTGCCTCGATCGACACCGTGCTTGCCATCCGGCCCCGGGATCTGTCACGAACCGAAGCCGATGTCGATGCCATGACCATCACCGAAGCTCACCAGTACCTTGAATTTCTGAAACTTTCGGGCGCCGATCACCTCGCACTTCCGTACGTCTCCTATTACAATAAATTTGCCTATCCCTTCTCAAATCTGATTCTTATTCTGCTGGCCGTTCCGATCGCTTCCCGGAGACAACGAGGGGGGCAGGCGATTCGGCTCGGATCAGGCCTCGCCATCGCATTTATCTATCTGGCAACGATGAAACTTCTCCAGCCATTTGGATATTCAGGATCGCTCTCCCCCGAAATGGCAACATGGTTACCTCATGCGGTTTTTGCCGCTGGCGCGATAATTGTCCTGGTCAGAACACGTACATGACCGCTAAGTCTTGTGCGGCTGGCGATATCGTCTTTCAAAAACAATTTTGATTTGCCGGAATCAGGCCTCTGCCTCCGGTGTACCGAAATGAATTGCAGGTCCGGGTGAAGGGGTCTCTTCGATCTCTCCGTGGGCCCTTTCGTACCGCTCAATATTCTCACTCAAGGCTCTGAGGAGACGTTTGGCGTGTGGTGGTGTCACAATGATCCTGCTCTTTACTCGCGCCTTGGGAACTCCCGGCATGACGCGAATAAAATCGAGAATGAATTCCTCCGAAGAATGTGCAAGCATTACGAGATTCGAGTAGATTCCCTCTGCGATATCCTCGGTGAGTTCAATGTTCAGCTGCTGAGCGTTTGTTTTAGCTTCCTTTCCTTCCTTCATGTTTTCTTTGTCAGGGTAGTACACGTGATGATAACGACCTGATCAGGTCGCTCTTGGTAATAATGCGCATCTCCGACCCGGTCTTGCCCATTGTCAGCACGGCCCCCGGGGACGATTCAAGCACTTTTGTAAGATCCTGGAGATGCATACTTTCAGGAACCACAGGCAACGGTTCTCCCATCACCGGTTCGACAGATTCTGCCGAAGCTTCCGGATTTTCGACCAACCGGCCCAATACGTCTGACTCTGTCAGGCTACCGACGATCTCAGATCCGTCAGTAACTGGAAGTTGTGAGATTCCGTGCTCGGTCATCTGATGGGCAGCCTCGCCCAGGGTAGACGTTTTCGATACAGAGATAAGATCCCCATGGTTGGCGTCTGTGCGACCAATTTCCGCAACCGTCAGATCCGGACGAGATTCTACGAATCCATGGTCCCTCATCCAGGCATCATTGTAGGTTTTCGACAGGTATCTGAATCCTGTATCTGGCAGCAACACAACGATTATCATATCCTTTGTAAGCGTATCCCGGTTTTCTTCGAGCCACGATACGGTACCCGCCATGGTCATTCCGCTCGTCTGGCCGACAAAAAGTCCTTCTTCCCTGGCCAGACGCCGCGTCATAAGCATCGAATCCCGATCAGTGACTCGTACATAGTCATCGACGAGATCGAAATTCATGTTTTTGGCCAGAATATCCTCTCCCGCACCCTCCGTCACATAGGGATAAATCTCGGCCTTGTCGAATTCCCGGGTAAAGAAATACTTGTAGTACACAGATCCGTATGGATCGACACCGATAATCTTCGTTTCCGCATTTTTCTCTTTCAAATACCTCGCTGACCCTGAAATGGTACCACCCGTACCGGCCGAGGCTATAAAATGGGTGATTTTCCCTTCGGTGTCATCCCACAACTCGGGCCCGGTGCTCTGATAGTGAGCCTCGGCGTTGGCCACGTTGTCGTACTGGTTCAAATAAACTGAATCAGGAATCTCCTCAACCAGTCGGCGGGCAACCGAATAGTAAGATTTCGGGTCGTCCGGTTCGACGTTCGTAGGGCATACCATGACCTCTGCTCCGAGAGCCCTCAGCACGTCCGCTTTCTCAGGGCTCTGTTTGTCGGTTGTCGTAAAAATGCACCGGTATCCTTTTGCAATCGCCACAAGTGCCAGGCCTGCTCCGGTATTGCCACTGGTACTCTCTATAATCGTACCGCCCGGTCGTAACTCCCCGCTGGCTTCCGCCGCCTCAATCATGGAAACTGCGATCCGGTCCTTGACGGACGCCCCGGGATTCAACATTTCAACTTTGGCGAGAACGGTCACGTCGAATTCGGAACAGATCCTGTTGATCCGCACCAGAGGGGTCTTACCGATCGTTCCCAGGATGGACTCGTGCCACATATTCCGGTTTTGTTATTACTATCTTTGACTACAAAGAAATCTTGCTTCACTTGTTGCAAGTTACGCTTTCTTTTATTCTCGCACGTCAGGCGAACGCAGATTCAAGTGAAACGAACGGTTCTCCGGGCGTCATACCTGACCAGAACACACACCTTTCTCTTCAACCCCGCAATGTCTGAGTCTGAGACGCTTCCAATTCCAGGGATGATTGAACCCGATGTGCTCGTGGCCACGTGTTTCGCGGACGGGTCTGTCAATTTTCGAAACGAAGCCTGGATAAGAATTCTGGGTAGCGAATCCGATCTGTGGAGCCGTTTGATAGAGGCAGACAGAAAGACAGCCGAACAGAATTTTAAAGAGGCGTGTGGCGGCACGCTGGTCACACATGCACTTTTGATGGCCCGTCAACGTGATCATGATCTCCCCGCTCCGGTGTTACTCAACTTTATTCCGGTGATGAGCCGGGGCGGATCTCATGACGCCGGGAGCAATGTAGTCGCGATAACCGGTGAGGTCCTGACAGAGCCTGACAGTTGGACTGAAAACCAGACAGACCGACACAGAATGGAAACCCTGGGTCGTATGACCATGGGAATTACACACGATTTCAATAATCTGTTGAGTGGAATCCTGGGGCATATTTCGATTCTGGAGTCCAAGGGTCTCCTGCAGGACGCGACGTCCGAAATGGCAGAACACGTCGCCACCATTAAAAAGGCGGCAAGCGGCGGGGCAGCTCTCGTAAATAAAATTCAGAGGTATATCAGACAAGAGAAAAAAGCTGCTTTCGAATCCGTAAACCTTTCCACCCTTATTCAGGATTGTGTCATTCTCACCAAACCATACTGGTACAACGAACCGCGTCGACAGGGTATCGAAATCAACGTCACGTATGACGTCCCGAAGGAACTCCGGGTGCTGGGTTCATCTCCCGAGTTACGGGACGTGCTGGTAAACCTGCTTCTGAACGCAGTGCAGGCCATGCCGGAAGGTGGACAAATTTCCATTTCTGCCCGCTCATCCGAAGGCTTCGCATCCATAAGCGTTCGCGATACGGGCATGGGAATGATGGAAGAGATACGGTCGCGCATATTCGAACCGCTTTTCACCACAAAAACAGGAAGTGGTTCTGGTATGGGGCTTTCTGTGGCACTCGGAATTATCCAGGAGCATGAGGGTACAATCTCCGTATCGTCAGAGTGGCGCAAGGGAACCCGGTTCGACATAACCCTTCCTCTTTTCCATGAGGCGTGCTTGAGAGAAGACGCGAAAGTGACTCGAACCGAACAGAAATCGGTTTCCATACTCGTTGTTGATGACGAGGAAATGGTATTGAAAGTGATCACCACGCTCCTCAATCTCCGTGGACATCAGGTTTCAGCTGTCTCTTCGGCGATCGAGGCGCTCGAACTCCTGGACCATTCGACATTCGATATTATCATCTCCGATCAAGGAATGCCTGCCATGAATGGACGTGATTTTGCGAAAGAGGTCCGGCAACGACACGGCGAAGTACCTTTTGTATTACTGACCGGAGATACAGACATATACGCTGATCCGCGATCGATCAACCGAGTGGTTTCGAAACCTTTTAAGATCGAAGAGTTGGACACGGCAATCCATGAACTCACGTAGACGCGACAGATTGTCACATATTTTTGTTTGGTCTGGTTTTTGAGAGGCTGGAAGAATCCGCATAAATTCTCTTAGGCTCTATTTTTATGACCCACGCTTCGTATTTGCTGGTCGACGACGATCCGGAACAATCTATTCCTCTTCCGACGGCTGCCGAGGAAAAGGCAATGAGCACGTCCAACGTGCCGGAACTGCTTCCTGTTCTGGCTCTGAGAAACACCGTTCTTTTTCCCGGTGTTGTGCTTCCGATCACGGTCGGGAGAGATACATCGCTTAAACTGGTCAACGATGCTTTCGGAAATGATCGTCTTATTGGTGTAGTTGCTCAGCGCAATGCGGATGTCGAATCTCCTGAGCCGTCCGACCTGTATGAATTCGGGGCCGTCGCCGTAATACTGAAGTTGATCAAGATGCCGGACGGATCAAAATCAATTGTTATTCAGGGGAAAAGGCGTTTCAGAATCAAGGAGTTCACTCAGACCGAGCCCTATTTTCTTGCCAGCGTGGAGCCCGTCATCGAAGAAAGCCTTGGTGATTCTGTTGAGATCGAGGCGCGGATGCGTTCGATCAAGGAATTGGCGGTTCAGATAGTAAATCTGTCTCCCAACTTGCCCAGTGAGGCTGCGTACGCCATCCAGAACATCGACTCTCCTGCTTTTCTGATCCATTTCATCGCATCGAATCTGCAGATCGATGTGGACGACAAACAAAAGCTCCTTGAAACGCTTCCAATGGTCGATCGCGCTGAATTGGTTATGAACCATTTGAATCAGGAGCTTCAGGTCCTTCAGCTTTCTGAAGAGATTCGGTCGCGCATCAAGAGCGATGTTGATCAACAACAAAGAGAGTATCTGCTGCGCCAGCAGATGAAGGCAATCCAGGACGAACTGGGTGAAAGTGAAGGCACTGCCGGCGAGATTCGAGACCTGCGAAAACGTGGAGAAAAAAAGGCTCTCCCGGAGCACGTTCGGGAAGCATTTACCAGGGAACTCGAAAAATTATCCCGCTCGAACCCGGCGTCACCGGAATACGCACTCACAAGAAACTATATCGACTGGATTCTGGATACTCCGTGGCTCGATTTTTCAAAAGACCTCCTCGACTTGAAAAGGGCTTCCAAGATTTTAAACGAGGATCACTACGGGCTGGAGCAGGTCAAGCAACGAATTCTCGAATACCTTGCTGTATTGAAGCTCAAGGGCGACATGAAGGCTCCCATTATTTGCTTCTACGGACCGCCCGGTGTCGGAAAAACGAGCCTTGGAAAAAGCATTGCACGTGCTCTGGGTCGCAAGTTCATCCGTATGAGCCTTGGCGGAATTCGCGATGAGGCCGAAATTCGAGGACACCGAAGAACGTATGTGGGTGCACTGCCGGGACGGATTGTTCAGGGACTTAAAAAAGCCGGCACTGCCAATCCTGTTTTTATGCTGGACGAAGTAGACAAGCTCGGCGCTGATTTCAGGGGCGACCCGTCCTCGGCCCTCCTTGAAGTCCTGGACCCGGAGCAGAATTTTGCCTTCAATGATCATTATCTCGAATTGGATTGCGACCTATCGAATGTCCTCTTCATTGCGACTGCCAACTATCTCGAGATGATTCCGGCTCCTTTGCGGGACCGCATGGAGTTGATCGAAATCACCGGTTATACGCTTCATGAGAAGGTGATGATCGGAAAGCGTTACCTGATACCGCGCCAGATCGATAGAAACGGGTTAAGAAAAGATCAGTTTTCGCTGGCGGACAATGCACTTCGTCTGATCATCGAGGGATACACCCGGGAATCGGGTGTCAGGCAGCTGGAAAGGACGATTGGTGCGGTGGCACGCGGGGTCGCCAGAAAAGTAGCGGTCGGCGAATCCGACGGTGAAACAGTGGCTGAAAATGACGTCGAGAGTTATCTCAAGGCGCGCAAATACGTCTCGGACGTTGCCGAGCGCACAGAAGTGCCTGGTGTAGCCACCGGCCTGGCATGGACACCCGTCGGTGGAGACATTCTTTTTATTGAGGCTTCTGTTTCTCGGGGATATGGCCGGTTGATTTTGACCGGGCAACTCGGTGATGTCATGAAAGAGTCGGCACAGGCCGCTCTGTCCTATGTCAAAGCCACTGCCGACGAGTGGAAGATTCCCAAATCTGCATTCAAGTACTGGGATGTTCACATTCACATTCCTGCAGGCGCGATTCCCAAAGACGGACCATCTGCCGGCGTAGCGCTTCTTTCTGCGCTCATCTCCATTTACACACAGCGCAGACTCAGAAACAGTGTGGCCATGTCAGGAGAAATAACACTTCGAGGGCTGATTCTTCCTGTGGGCGGCATCAAAGAGAAAGTGCTCGCGGCCAAACGCGCCGGTATCAAAAAAGTATTCCTGCCTGAGAGGAATCAGAAAGATATAGACGAAATAAAGAAATCAGCTCTCCGTGGACTGAAAATTGTTTACGTAAAACGAATGGATGAAGTAGTCGACATGGTTCTGGAAACCAGAAGTTTGAACAATCCGAAAACCTATTTCGCTGTTCCAGAAGATGAGAAAAACAATAACGGACAGCTGAATCAGCCAGGAGTGTCGACCACTGTGGCTTGAAAAAGCGTTTTCCAGGAGATGCGTCAGCCCTTTTTTTCACTTCGTAAGGGCGCGTCTTTGTCCGACGATTTTCCACCAGACGATTCATTATCGAACGTTTCGACAATATTTGCGTCGTCTACGTTTGGATCTGCCCCTTCGATAAAAGCTTTTTCGGCTTCCGTGATGATTCCGACGACCGTTTCCGCTACAGATTCGAGCAGATCGCCTACGAATCGAAAGGTTGTACCGCTGATAAAGATCACTTTCCCGACGAGGTTCAACTTCTCGAATTCAACAAGGCGCTTATCGTTATCGGACACTGCGTTTACAACCCCTGAGTAGATTCTCCTTCTTCAGGCTCAGAATTCTTTTCAGTCCCCGCCTTCTTTTTTTTCTTCTTTCGAGTGCCCGCCTTAGACTTCTTTTTGCCAGCACTTTTATCCCGGGAACCGGCGTGCTGCCCGGATTCATCGTTACGCGCTGATCGGTTCGAATCCTCCCCGTCTTCTTTCCCGAAGTCAGCTGACATGTTCTTGAGGGCTTCTGAAGCCGCATCACCGGCCTCCATGACCCCTTTCACAACCATCTGAATGGTCGATTCTACAAGAAATGCGGCTTTCTCATTCAGTCCGAGATCATCAAAAGAGGAACGGGTCTCTGAATATTTTTTACTCCTGTCATTTTTGCTGGCACACATGGCGACTGACCGATTTGTTACATCTGGGGATTATTCCGCTCAACATCGTAGACGAAATCCCGCATATCATGTTGCAACGATCCGGAGGCGATTTTTACTACAATTCCTGAAATCAGGATGCAAGTTCAGCCTGAGCAGCGGCAAGACGTGCGATGGGCACCCGGAAAGGTGAGCAGGAAATGTAGTCCATACCTACCTCAAAAAAGAACTGTATGGATGCCGGATCACCACCATGTTCTCCACAAATACCTATTTTCAGCGAAGGTGCAGCCGACCGGCCGCGTTCCGTACCCATCCGAACCAGTTGCCCCACCCCTTCGATGTCCAGCGACTGGAACGGATCCTCTTTCAAGATCTTGTTCTGAACGTAGTCCGGGAGAAACTTGCCGGCATCATCGCGGCTGTACCCGAAAGTCATCTGTGTCAGATCATTCGTTCCGAAAGAGAAAAAATCTGCATGTCGGGCAATCTGGTCTGCGATCAGTGCAGCCCTGGGTATCTCGATCATGGTTCCGATCAGATAATCAACACTCATTCCTGCCTCTTCAAAAACCTCAGAGGCAACGCGTTCGATGACTTTTCGCTGGTGAATAAACTCTTCGAGTGTTCCGACGAGAGGGACCATAATCTCAGGCAATACCACAAGACCTTCTATTTTGAGTTCTACAGCGGCTTCCAGAATAGCCCGACTCTGCATTTCAGTTATTTCAGGATACGTGATACCAAGACGGCATCCTCTGTGGCCAAGCATCGGATTGAACTCATCGAGAGAACGCACCTTCGCTTTTACGACATCTATTGTTACGCCCATTTTTGACGCCATCTCCGCCTGTTCCTCTTCGCTGTGCGGAAGAAACTCGTGCAGCGGCGGATCATGCAACCGTATGGTGACAGGCAGTCCGTCCATAACCCTGAAAATGCCCAGAAAATCCTGTTTCTGGAATGGAAGTAACCGGTCAAGAAATACGCGCCGGTCGGCTTGATCCTTGGCCAGAATCATTCCTCGAATATTGTCAATGCGTTCGTCCTCGAAAAACATGTGCTCCGTTCTACAAAGACCGATACCCTCTGCGCCAAAATCAAGGGCTTTTTTCGCATCTTCCGGCGAATCCGCGTTTGTTCTGACACCCATGGTTCTGAATTCATCAACCCACTGCATGACCGTT
>JACZYD010000097.1 GCA_022571255.1 Bacteroidota bacterium | reverse complement strand
AGTGGTTATTTCGTCCAATGTAGAGACACAGCGACGTATCGCTTTCTACAATGCCGCGATGAGTTTAATGGCATTCCTGATCGTTTCGACAGGCGTATTTTTTTGGAATCGACTGCCGGGGCAGTCAAAATAGTTGTACATTCGTACTTTACTGTTTCTTGTTTTATCTGTTCTTGGTCTTACCTGTTAGGGGTGCCCGCACGGCGGGCTGAGAAAATACCCTTGGAACCTGATCCGGGTTGTACCGGCGGAGGAAAACAGCATTATGATTTCCAGATTTTTGGCCTTTTTGGTTGTACTGATACTGAATGCGATTCCGGTTTTGGTATTCGTACCTGAAGTCGCTGCTCAGCACGTCATCGAAGGGACTGTCATTGACCAGAAGGGATCCCCATTGTCCGGGGCTTCGCTTGTCCTGCGCCGCATGGGAACTGGTCTTGCCAGATACGGAGTTCAGACGAGATCGGACGGACAATTTCGTTTCGAGGATGTAAGGCAGGGTTTTTATACACTGTCCGCTTCGTTCCTGGGCTTCAGTGCGTTCACCATCGATGTCGAAGCGGGTGATCGGGCGACGGGTGAACTTCGAATTCAGCTCGACGAGGTGCCACTGATTCACCCCGAGGTTATTGTAAGTTTTCGCCGGGCCGAAAAACGGATTCAGCCCGTGACCGTGAGTAATATCAGTGCGGAAGAAATTGCGAGAGCACCCGTGATGAAGGACTTGCCCGTTCTGCTGGCCCGCCAACCTTCGATCACCTACCATACTGAAAACGGGAATGCGATGGGGTATTCTATTCTGCGAATGCGCGGGTTCGGGCAGCGACGACTTGCCATTTCGATCAACGGAATTCCTCAGAATGACCCCGAGGAATTCAACGTGTTCTGGATCAACTTTTTCGATATTCAGGGCGTTGTCGAAGATATTCAGATCCAACGAGGCGCCGGTTCTTCCTTGTATGGCTCGTCAGCCATTGGTGGTGCCGTAAATATTCGGGCGATGCCTTATCGGCCCGAGGCTTATGCGCGCATCGAGCTTGGAGGTGGATCATACAATACCCGAAGATTCACCGCTGAGTTGAACTCCGGACTTCTTTCGGATAAATTCGTTCTTTTCGGTCGTTTCAGTCGACTTGAATCAGACGGATACAGAAACTGGTCGTGGACTGAATTCTGGAGATTTTTTGGTGGAATAACGTTATACGGTGACCGGTCCACTCTTACCGTTCAGGCTTATGGAGGCCCTCAGAAGGATGGTCTCGCGTTTTCGGGTATTCCGAAAGGGGCCAACAGCGAGACAATCGTGGACGAATTCGGTACGCGAATAGACCGCAAATACAACTTCAGTGAAATCGATGGTGATATCGAAAACTTCCATCAGCCCCACGTCGAGCTGCATCACGAGTTGACGTTGTCTCAGTCGCTCAGATTGAACCAGAGCCTTTTCTGGATTCAGGGGAAAGGGAATTTCGATTTTGGGGGTACGTTCCGCTCGGCCAATTATCTGCGTTTGCCCGGCGGATTCGTACCGGGTGAGGCGCGGGATCTTCCGCTGTTTATTTCCAGTCCCTCTTCGACGGTGTTCTTCCGGGCTTTTCTGGACCAGTGGCAGGTCGGATGGGTGCCGCGAATTACACATACGACGGCGAGTGTCACCACGACTGCCGGAATCGAACTTCGACTTCACAGGTCGCTTCGGTGGGGTCGAATGGAAGAGGGCACCGGCGTGCCGCAGGGGTTGATTGGACCTGAAAACGATGTTCGCGTTTATTCTTTTCGATCGGAGAAAAAGATGGCTTCTGTTTTCGTGTCTTCTGTCGTTCGAGTGTTTCAGCGCTGGGCTGTTCAAGGGGACCTCCAACTTACCTATCGGGCTTATCGTTTTTATGAGGAGGACTTTTTTGAAAACGAATTTGACAAGCCGTACCTCTTTTTGAATCCGCGACTGGGAGCGACATACAATCCCGGCCAGTCCTTTTCCGCGTACGCAAGTATTGCATATGCGCAGAGAGAGCCCAGGATGAAGTCGTTGTACGATGGGGAGGAGGCCGGCGCAGGGTTCGTTCCGGCATTCGAACGGAATCCGGATGGGACACTGAACACCGATCATCCATTTGTAGGATCTGAAAACCTGATCGATTTTGAACTGGGTGCGTCCTGGTCGAACTCTCTCGTCCGCGTCAGTGCCAATCTGTTTTATATGGATTTCAGGGATGAAATCGTAGCCTCCGGAGGGCTGGATCAGTTTGGCGTCCCGCGTTCCGGCAATGCCGATCGAAGCGTGCATACGGGTCTTGAATTGGATGCAGCGGTCGGGCTTGTGCCCGGTATTCAATTCAAGGGAAACGCTACCCTGAGTCGAAATCGCTTCAAGAAATTTGACGAATTTGTTACGCTGCAGGATTTTACGGTCAAAAAAATATCGCGTGCGGATAATCCTATCGCGGGATTCCCGGACGAGACTGGAAACGTCGGAGTGATATACGTGCGCCGTGGACTCAGCGCTGAGATATTTCTGGCCTATGTTGGAGAGGCCTATGCGGACAATAGTGCCGGAATACTGCCAGGCGGAGAATTTTCAGACGAATTGATCATCGATTCGTATACGTTGATGGACGCTACACTGGGTTACGAATTCTCTGGAGTATCAACTCTTGCCGGACTGAAGATCAGCGCTGCCCTGAATAATATTCTCGACCAGGAAGTGCTTCAATATGGTAATGTAGGCGTGGTCGGTCCACAATACTTTCCGGCTGCGACACGGCACGTATATGTTGGTATCCGGTATACGCTCCGGTAGGGAAGGCCGGTCATGACTACCAGAACATCTGTTTCATGCAGAACACGGAACCGCCGGCCTTCAAATATTCTGAAGTATCCAGTTCCACGGGATGGAACCCTGCACGGAGGAGGAGACCGTTTGTTGATGTGCAGCCCGATTGAATCAGAACATGTTTTCCGTCCGGACAATGGGCGTTACAGGAGAATAAAGCCCGGGCTTCATCTTCTGGTGATTCGAGGACATTTTGGAACAACTTTTTGATCAGCGCAAGCCCATCCGGCTGGAACGCACCCGGAAAAATCAGCACCGTCTCTTCGTTCAGAACACTGAAGCACGTATCAAGGTGGTAAAAGTCCGGATCCGTTAATTCAAGTGGAAGGACACGAACGCCAAGTGCTTCGGAGATAAGGGGATAAACGGCAACGTCCGTTCGGAAACCGTATCCGCCCCAGAGCAGAGACCTGAAAGGGTGCCACAAGGCGTCTCCCATTCCCTCAAAACTCGTGGATGTGTTCGTGCACAGTGGCTGCGATTCATACCCGATATCCTCAAAAAAACGAGCGTATCGGGAGACCTCGCGTTTCCGTTCACGGGCGAACATCTGACTCAATACAACACCCTTGTTCATGTTCTTCGGATCCCCGGCAGGCGCCGAAACCACATCATTTCCGGATGGCAGGACCAGGTACGGAAGGGTCTGGTTGGCACAGAAAACCATATCGGGAAGTCCTGCCAGGCCGTCAACGATTTCAACAACAAAATCCAGATTTTCATAGGCGTCGCGCAGCGCTTCCCACTGTTGTGTCGCTGCCGTTTTATCGATGTCGCCGATGTGGCCGGCCATGTGGGGATTGATGACGTATTCAACATCGAAATGCTCCGGGGAAGTCATCAGCACCCGCTTCGGCGCCGGCATCGCCGGAATGTCATTCAGGCTGAAGTCGAGTTCGGAGACTGAATGGTAAACGCTCACAAGATAAGAATGGTTGAATTCAGCATGGGGCTGGTGCTTGAAGATCCTGATCCCGTAAAACCCTGCTCTGCCGTTTCCGGATTCAGGGTACGGCGGAGAAGGGTGCCAATATCGAAAGCTGAAATATCTATTGCAATCCGAGCCGTACCATTACGTTCGGATATTTCGAGTAAATCTATCACGGTGCCGATCTCCGGGAGATCTTTTCTCTGGAGTCGCCCGAGGCCGACGAGTCCTTCGGCCAGGTCAACCAGGTCATCCACGTCCACGCCTTCTCTGGGGCTCAAGTAAAGTGAAAGTGTCATGGCCGGGCCGTCTGCTCCGTTTTCGTGGATGTCGATAGAGAGAGCTGCCCCTGATGCAGCTTTCGTGAGTAATTCAATTTCCTGAATTGGCGCTTCATAAGGAAAAAGTCCGACAAGTGACTGTACCGATTCTGAAACAATCCAGAATTGACCCTGTGAGGCCATTATTGTAAGGCTCGAAATTTTGTTCTGCTGCTCGGATGATGATTCTTTTGGTGCACCATGAGCGCGGGCGTGCATGATATCCAGCTCAGATTGCGAGGCGGCTACCAGCAATACCTGCTCTTCGATCAGACTGAAATAGATCGATTTTTCGCTCCGGGTATCCCTGAACGAAAACGAATTGCCTGAACGCTGAAATGAAATGTGCCCGGCGGAGGGCATGTTTTCCAGAAGTGAGTCGAGGCGGGCCTCCGTCAGCGGAGCAAAAACAACGACTCCTGGCATTTCGTAGCTCCTCACGTCTTCGATCGAAAAATAGATGGACACAGACTCCGTTGCCGGGTCGAGGCCCAGGTGTTCCAGAAGTTCATACAGTTGATCTTGAGACCGTGCAGCCATGCGAGTGTCTATTGCTGCAAGGAATGCTTCCATTCCGTCGAGTGCCCGCAGGCCGCCTACGACATGGGGGCCGTTGCCTTGATCGATGCCTCCCAGAATGGTAAGAGCCCGGACCGTTTCCGGAGAAACTTCGAGGGTCGTGTCCGTGCATCCGGTGACGGTGACCGCAAAAAACAAAAACAACGACAGAAGCAACGACGACAAAATCGAAGGAGCGAGGCGTCTAAAAATCGCGACGGCTGAATATGATGAATCCGAATACATACAGGGTAATCCCGAAAAGGACCGAGGATACAAAAGGGTAAAAAGATGTAACGGTTTCTTTGGACGCCAGTTGCGTCATGATCTGCATCACTTCGAAATAGTTCGGCAGCACGTGATACATCCCGACGAACAGAGATCCCCAGAATTCAGACAGCTGGGGGACGATTTGATCACGTATTGCCAGAATTGCAGAAACAAAAATCGTCCCGTACGCAAGCACCAGGGCCAGTCCCGTACTTCTTGATGCCACCGATGTTGTAAGAACGACCGAGAAAATGACCGCGAACATGATAGTGATCGTGGGGATTGCCAGAAGAAATTCAAACTGCCATATACCGGTTTTAAAAGCGATGACGAACCAGACTCCTCCGATCAGATAGACGGTAAGCAGAAACACGACCAGCAAGACCCCTGCAATGTGCCCGGCAAGTAATTTTGTTCTCGAAATCGGCTTGGAAAGCAACAGATCAATCCGGCCCTGCTCGAGGAATCCTGTCACCAGGGGCATTGTCGCGAACAGACCGATCAATATTCCAAAAATGTAAGCCAGCGAGAAGACGAACCTGTTGATTCCTATGACAAAGCTGTCCAGACTGAGGGCCTGACGTTGAAGATTTCCTGTTTCGACATCTCGGATTACTTCTCCCGTTTCGGGGTCGCGGACAAATTGCGTCGGTTCGTCCACCAGCCCGAAAATCCGTACGGCGGCAATCGACCCCTCCACCACATCAAGACTTAACGCGAAGGAGAGCATCAACCACGCAATCGTTGTAACCACGAAAAGCCCAAGCGTGATTTTCATCGCCCAGAGTTCGCGAAACGTCAGTTTTATGGATGCTGCAAATTGTCTCACGTTGGCTTTTCAGCTTCGTCATTTGCGGATGATCGGGTTTCGGCCTCAGCTCGTCCGATAATTTTGCCGGCATCCTCGTCCAGATCCGAAATCGTCTGAATGAATCGAGCTTCAAGAGAGGTGTATTTGGGCTGAACCGATCGAATCAAGAGGCCGGCAGACCGTAAACAGTCCAACAATTGATTCAGATCTTGCACCGAATCAGTCGCGAGTTCAACGGTCGGCGATTCAGGTCTGGAACTGTCGACCGTCACGGAGGAAAACAAATCCGACTCGGGATGGGAAATAAGTATTTGCTTCAGCGTATGTGCGAGCGACTCCACGTTCGAGTCGAACGCTTTTTCCAGTTCTATACGGAATCCGGTACCCCTCCTTGTCAATTCGCTGACTTTTCCAATCCGGACAATTTTCCCCTGATGTAAAATGGCAACGCGGTCGCAGATCATCTCTACCTCAGAAAGGAGGTGTGAATTCAGAAAAATGGTTTTGCCCTCTTTCTGGAGGGTTGTGAGCAGGTCTCTGATTTCTCGTCGGCCAATCGGGTCGACTCCGTCGGTGGGTTCATCGAGGAAAAGCACTTCGGGGTCGTTGATAAGCGCCTGGGCAATACCCAGACGTTGCATCATGCCTTTCGAAAACTCCTTGATTCGATCATTTTTCCACTGCGCCAGCCCGACCCGTTCGAGTAGAAGGTTGGCCCGACTCTGCACATAAGCAGTTTGCAGACACGACAGTTGGCCATAGGTCTCTAACGCTCCCATGGCGGTCAAAAATGGTGGAAAACGATGATTTTCGGGTAGGAACCCGATATTCCTTCTCGAATTCCAGTCCTGTACGGGTTTACCAAGAAGCGTTGCCGATCCCGACGTGAGTTTGACCACGGCAAGAAGAATTTTCAGAAGTGTTGTTTTTCCAGCTCCGTTGGGACCCAGGAGCCCGAATATTTCGCCCCGGTGTACATCTAACGAAAGGTTGTCAAGTGCCAGAACGGACCGCTTGCCGAATAATCCTGAATAACGCTTCGTCAGGTCCCGGGTCGAAACAGCGAGGGAGGAATCTGTGACAGTCATACGTTGACATCGGAGAGCGCGTCAATACCGGGAAGGATTTTACCCTCAAGGAATTCCAGCATGGCTCCTCCACCGGTTGAAACATGACTGATCCGGTCTGCCAGACCGGCCCCTCGAACAGCTGCAACGGAGTCGCCTCCGCCTACAACCGTAAAAGCACCATTATCGGTCACCTCGGCGATTGCACTTGCGACTGCGAGCGTACCGGCCGAAAAATTTGACATCTCAAAAACACCCATCGGGCCATTCCATACGAGTGTGTGTGCCTGAAAGATATGCTCTCGAAAAATTTTTCGCGTTTCGGGTCCGATATCCAACCCCATTTCTCCGGGCTTGATATCTACGTCAGACACGTTTGAACCCACATCGTTGTTGAATGAAGTCGACGTGACATGGTCGACCGGTAAAATCAGTCGATCCGCGGCCGCGGCAAGAAGATTCTCCGCCATGTCCAGAAAATCGGTCTCGACCATGGAATTTCCAATTTCATGACCCTGTGCTTTCAAAAACGTATATGCCATAGCGCCGCCAATCAACAGGAAATCGACCCGTAAGAGCAGTTGTTCTATCAAAGCAATTTTGTCCGATACTTTGGCGCCTCCAAGGATGCCAATAAATGGTTTTTCCGGCGCCGATAGAAGGCGGCTCAGATTGTTTACTTCTTTGTCCATCAACATTCCCATCGCCGACGTCTGCATCCGTCGGGCAACGCCTTCTGTCGAGGCGTGCGCCCGGTGCGCCGTACCAAAGGCGTCGTTGACGAATATGTCTGCCAGCTCGGCCAGCTGATCTGCCAACTCTGAGTCGTTTGTAGTTTCTCCTGGGTAAAACCGGGTATTCTCCAGGAGAATAACGTCACCGGGCGCTGCGTCAGAGACGGCCTGACGGGCCGTCTCTCCAACGAGTGCCGGGACAAAAGTAACAGGTTGACCGAGAAGCTCGGACAGCTTCCGCGCGATTGGCCGGAGACTCAATTCGTTCTTTATTGTACCTCCGGGCCGACCGAGGTGGCTCATCAATATGGCGATTCCACCCGCGTTGCTGATTCTTTTTACAGTAGGAAGGGCGGCGCGTAACCTTGAGTCGTCGGCAACCCCGGGTTCTTCGTCTACCGAACCCCGCTTCAATGGTGCGTTCAAATCCAGTCGAACCAGCACGCTGCGATTCTGGAGCTCAACAGCTTCAATTTGCAATTTGGCCATTTCTGTGCCGGATCTGTCAGGGGCCGTTTACAGGCTGTTTCAGCGCGTTTTCTCGGAGCGCGTTTTCTCGGAGCGTGTTTTCTCGGAGCGTGTTTTGTCGGAGAGTCGCGACGAGGCCTTAACCCGAAACATGAACCTTTGCAACAAGGTCTATGACGCGATTCGAATACCCCCATTCATTATCATACCAACCAACAATTTTTACGGTATTACCCATCACCATGGTGATAAGGCTGTCAAAAATACAGGAATGCGGATTGTGCACGATGTCGCAAGAAACGATCGGATCATCGGTGTACTGAATGATTCCTTTATAATCACCTGATGCGGCAGTCTGGAAAAGCGCGTTTACCTCTTCGACGCTTGTCTCTGCATTCAACTGCACGGTCAGATCCGTGACCGATCCATCAGGAACAGGTACACGGAGTGCGAATCCGTCCAGCTTACCCTGGAGATGCGGCAATACCAGACCGACAGCTTTAGCGGCGCCCGTGGTGGTCGGAATAATTGAATTTGCCGCGGCGCGGGAGCGACGCAAATCACTGTGCGGCGCGTCAAGTATTCGCTGATCAGACGTATAGGCGTGGACCGTTGTCATGAATCCTGATCGGACACCAAAGGCATCGTCCAGCACTTTGACCATGGGTGCGAGGCAATTGGTTGTGCAACTCGCGTTCGATATCACGGTTTCGCTGCCCGTAAGCACGTCGTCGTTCACACCCATGACAATGGTGGCGTCAACATCTCCAGAAGCAGGAGCAGAAATGACCACTTTTCCGGCACCGCCAGACAGGTGAGCGGCAGCCTTCTCGCGCGTTCGGAAAAAACCGGTAGATTCAATGACCACGTCTGTACCCAGATCGCCCCACGGCAAGTCTGCCGGATTGCGCTCAGAGAGTACGCGTAATCGATTACCGTTTACGATCAGTTCGTTTCCGTCCACGTCGATTTCGCCCGGGAATATGCCGTGAACCGAATCATATTTGAGAAGGTGAGCGAGCGTTTTTGCGTCGGTGAGATCATTCACCGCAACCACGTCGAAATCGTTGCTGTTTCTTTCCAGAATGGCCCGGAAAACAAGCCGCCCAATCCTGCCGAAACCATTAATACCGAGTCTGATAGCCATAAAATTAGTGGGTAAATCTGTGTCAGTTGGAGTTAAAATATGGAGACGGGCGCTCGAACGAGTCCACCTCATCAAAGATTCGTGAATGTCGGATCAGTTCTCGATCGTTTTCGTTGCTCGCGGAATACAAAAGGACTATTTTGCCTAGCTTTAGTAAAACAGCAACGAAACGCCTCGTCTGGCGCAAACGCCTGACGTAAATATACTATGTCAACCCTTACTCCGACACGAAAAGTCTCCCGTCGACACGAACTTCGTGAAGATAAAGTCATCACGTTTTCTGCTCGCATTCTCGGATATATTGAAGAGAACCGTACCAAGGCATACGCCATATTCGGTGGAATTATTCTCATCGTGGCTTCAGGCCTTTATTACTCGTACAACCAGTCTGCGAAAAACACTCTCGCCACTTCTGAAATGGCCCGGGCAGTAGGTCGATATGAAGCCGGAGAATATGCCATGGCGCTGGACGGGGACATCACGTTCAGGGGACTCCTTGAAATTGCGGAGGAGTACGGCAGCACAGACGCCGGGAATCTGGCCCGTTTTTATGCGGCAGACGCGCTTTTCAAAGAGGGAGACCTGGATCGGGCACTCACCATGTTTCAGGATTTCAGGAAGGATGCCAACTATCTGGGTGCCAGTGCGCTTGCCGGAGAGGCATCAATCCGTGAGACACAGGGTGAATTTAAACAGGCTGCTGATCTGTATCTTCGCAGTGCCAATCTGTTCTCGAGTGATAACGTGGCACCCGGCTACCTGCTCAACGCTGGCAGGGCGTTCGAGAAGGCCGACGACCTGCAAGCTGCGCGCAGAGTCTACGCGCAGTTGAAGGAAGAATATCCTGACACGCCCCAGGCACGGGATATCGAATTTTACATCGGCCGGGTAACGGCGGCTGGCCAGGAATAATTGCAATGGCTGTCCCGACGATTTTAGTGGTTGATGATGAAGCCAGCATCAGGCGTACGCTTCGGGAGATTCTCGAATATGAGGATTATGCAGTTGATGAGGCTGAGGATGGAGAAGAAGCTCTGCAGAAACTGCGTGCCAATCGATACGACGTAGTCCTTCTCGATGTCAAAATGCCCAAGCGAGACGGCATGGAAGTGCTTCAGGTGGTGATCGGGGAGCAGCGGGATTTACCGGTAGTGATGATTTCGGGACATGGTACCATCGAAACGGCCGTGGAGGCTACAAAACTCGGTGCGTTTGACTTTATTGAGAAGCCCCCCGATCTGAACAGGCTCCTTCTGACGCTTAAGAATGCCCTCGATCGGGGCCAGTTGGAAGCTGAAAATCGTCGCATGCGTCAGACCATCGTCGAGCGTGTCGAGGGAGAGCTGACACCGATTCTGGGTGAAAGCTCTGGAATCAAACAGGTGATAGAAACGATAGATCGTGTCGCGCCGACGGAGGCCCGCATATTGATCACCGGAGAACCTGGAACTGGAAAGGAGCTCGTTGCCAAGTGGATCCATCGTAAATCAAAGCGACACAACGAATCTATTATCGATGTAAATTGCGCAGCCATTCCAAGCGAACTCATCGAAAGCGAGTTGTTCGGGCATGAAAAGGGTTCGTTTACCGGAGCCACAAAACAGCGGATCGGCAAATTCGAACAGGCCCATAACGGGACGCTTTTTCTCGACGAAATCGGTGACATGTCGCCTTCGGCGCAGGCTAAAGTATTGCGGGCACTGCAAGAGAATTCGATAACCCGGGTCGGGGGAGATCACAATATTCCCGTGGACGTTCGGGTGATCGCGGCGACGAACAAAAATCTCATGGAGCAAATTGAAGCCCATAATTTTCGGGAGGACCTGTATCACCGGCTGAGCGTGATTCTTGTTCACGTCCCGCCACTCAGAGACCGGCGGGAAGATATTCCTCTTATCACTTGCAGTATTGCCGAACGCATCGCCCGCCGCAATGGTCTGGAGCCGAAACCTTTTTCCAGTGGTGCTCTCTCCGGACTTGAAAAATTGGAATGGCGTGGCAATGTGCGAGAATTACACAATGTGGTAGAACGATTGTTGATTTTAAGTGAGGGTGATTCCATCAGTGCGGCTGATGTCAATAAATACGCGAGTCCGGGTAGCGTGGAAGCCAACCCGATTCTTGGCCTGATGGATCAGTACGATCAATTCAGCGAGTTCCGGGATGCCGCGGAGAAGCTGTTTATTGAAAGTAAATTGACACTGTTCGAGTGGAATATCAGTAAAACGGCCGAAGCGATAGGGATTCAACGGTCGCATCTTTATAACAAGATGGGGAAATACGATATTCGGAGAGCGGATGAATAAGCAGGAGCATCTCGAAGAGTCCAATCAGCCGTTTCTGGTTGTCGAAAACCTGTCCAAGTCTTTTCCTACGGTGCAGGGCGAACGGCTTCAGGTTCTTCGCGATATAAACCTCGCCGTACAGGTTGGCGAAATGATAGCCGTAGTGGGAGAGAGTGGTACCGGGAAAAGCACACTTTTACATCTCCTGGGAGCCTTGGATCGTCCGGATTCAGGGACGGTCCGCTACCGGGGGAGAGATATTTTTGATCGCAACGATGACGATCTTTCCTCGTTTCGAAACACGAGCGTGGGGTTCATCTTTCAGTTTCATCATCTCCTTCCAGAATTTTCGGCCGTGGAAAATGTGATGATGCCCGCGCTGGTGGCACGAAAAAATTACCGTAGTGCCATGGATCGTGCACGCGGGCTTCTTGAAAATTTTGGTCTGGGAGACCGATTGGAACACCGTCCGGGAGAACTTTCAGGGGGCGAGAAGCAGCGCGTCGCTATTGCCCGGGCCATGATGAACCAGCCAGACGTAATTCTGGCGGACGAGCCAACGGGGAACCTGGATACGAAGACGGCAGATGTGTTGCATCAGGAAATTGCAGGATTGACCCACGAGTTTCGTCAAACGGTAATCGTTGTCACACACAACCCCGAATTTGCCGCGCTCGCCGATAGAACCGTTCGACTCGAAGCGGGGCGACTCGTCGAAGAAACAGACTCTGCAACAGAATGAATCTGATCAAAGGTCTTCGGACACTTCTGACAGCAGGCCGGGGAGTCGTTGTCGGAATGGATGATGCGACCGCCGAGTCGGACCCCGTTGAATTGTTTTCCAGCTGGTTCAAAGCCGCACACGATGCCGGGCTGTATCTCCCCGAGTCCATGGCGCTGGCCACTTCGAACAGAGACGGCAAACCGTCTGTCCGGATGGTATTGTTGAAATCGTTTGACGAGGCGGGATTCGTGTTTTTCACAAACTACGGTTCTCACAAGTCGGAGGACCTCTCTGAAAACCCGCATGCAGAGCTTCTTTTTTATTGGGGTGTACTGCAACGCCAGGTTCGGATTGCTGGAAGAGTTGAAAAGGCGAGCGACACCGAATCTGACGCTTACTTTGCTTCTCGAGACCGAGGCAGTCAGATCGGTGCCTGGGCTTCGAAACAGAGCGAACACCTGGGCTCCAGAGCCGAATTGAAGACCCGCGTTCGCGAGATGGAAAAACGTTTTAAAGGGAGAGAGATCAAAAGACCACCGTACTGGGGCGGATATCGTCTGAAGCCCGATCGTATCGAGTTCTGGCAGGGAAAGGCGAATCGTTTGCACGATCGCATTATTTTTTCGAAATCGGGTGATACAT
>JACZYD010000096.1 GCA_022571255.1 Bacteroidota bacterium | reverse complement strand
GGGGTTTATCTTGCCGCAGGTAAGAGTCTTGATGATAACCGGACCGCCGGAGCAACATGCCACAAATCCATTATACACTTACGCGGCCTCAAAAACTGTTCGTTGTGTGTACCGCCATTTTTTTGACCGCCCTGGTCGTGGCCGAGGCGACCGCCAGTAAACTTTTTACAGTAATCGAACTCCCATTCACGCTTTCGATTCTCGGACAGGATTTTAACGAGGTCGTGATGACCGCGGGAGTGATCGCATTCCCCGTCACGTTTATCATCACCGACCTGCTCAACGAGTATTACGGCAAATCCGGCATTTGATTCGTGACGTACATCGGAATGGCGATGATCATGTTTGAATTCGGTATCATCCAGGTTGCATTACAGGTACCCACAGCCTCTATTTCTCCAGTCGGGGAAGAAGCGTTCAATACGGTATTCGGGGCGAGTGGAAGAATTATCATCGGAAGCCTGATCGCATACGTGATCGGTCAACTGGCTGACATATCCCTCTTTCACTGGCTGCGAGGACTGACCCACGGACGCCATCTCTGGCTCCGCGCCACGGGATCCACGTTCGGATCCCAGTTCCTGGACACGTTTATTGTATTGTTCGTGGCTTTTTATGGCCCGATGACCATCCAGACCATTATCGCCGTCACGTTGTTCAACTACGGCTACAAATTCATCGTCGCCATCTTGATTACACCGCTGATTTACCTGGCCCACTCGCTGATCGACCGCTACCTGGGCGCCGAAACCGCCTCTGAAATGATCCACGCTGCGGAAGCGTCCTGACAGGCCACTGCCCCGCGCCCTGACAGGCATCGCCCCGCCCGATGCGACCTACGCGACCGGCACAGAAACGGGTACGCTTGTCAACCAGCCGTGCGGATCGTTTCCGTTGTGCACGACATCGAAGTAAGCATCCTGAATTTGCGTCGTGATTGGCCCGCGATTTCCCTCACCAATTTTGTGATGGTCTACGCTGCGAATCGGCGTGACTTCGGCAGCCGTTCCCGTGAAAAAGAGTTCGTCGGCGATGTAAAGCATTTCCCGCGGAATGCGCTCTTCGCGAACCGAAAGTCCCAGGTCCCGGGCAATGGTCCGAACGGCATCGCGCGTAATACCCGGCAATATGGACGCCGACAACGGCGCCGTGATCAGTTCTCCATTTTTCACCAGGAAAAGATTCTCCCCGCTTCCTTCAGCCACGATGCCATCGTGCGTGAGCATGATGCCCTCGCTGAAGCCGTTGAGCACCGCATCCATTTTGACCAGACCGGCATTCAGATAATTGCCTCCGGCCTTCGCCATGGCAGGAAACGTATTCGGCGCCATTCGATTCCATGAAGCAACCTGCACATCCACGCCCTCGGCAAGCGCTTCCGGGCCCAGGTAAGCCCCCCATTCCCACACCGCTATGATGACATCCACCTTGTTCTTGAGAGGGTTGACGCCGAGCGAGCCCATCCCCCGAAAAGCAAGCGGTCTGATATAACACGCTTCCAGTCCCGAATTCACGATCGTGTCGATCTGGGCCTGCTCCAGCTCCTCAAGCGAATAACCCAGGTCCATGCGATAAATCTTGGCTGAATCAAGAAGCCGCTGCGTGTGTTCTCGAAGCCGCATTATGCTCGATCCCTTCGCGGTTTTGTAGCACCGAACACCTTCAAATACGGACGTACCGTAGTGCAGGGCGTGAGATAATACGTGTACGGTGGCATTCTCGTATGCGACCAGTTCTCCATTGACCCAGATATCCGGATGGTTCATAATGCATTACTGATTTGGAACGTGTATTGACGTAGGCAGGCCTCTGTGCATGATCCTGTGTGTGCGCTTCTCTGCGTGCGCCTCTGCGCAGGCGCTCAACAAATCACTAACGAGGCACGGAAATCACTGACGAGGCACGGAAATCACTGACGAGGCACAGCCAGAAGAACCGTCTTGCGACGGAAAAGGTCCTGCTTCGCACCCATCCAGAGGTCCTGTTCATCCAAAAAACCCATTTTAAATACATCGCTCGGATCAAGTTTCCACCCGAGTTCAAATCGGCCAACCGAACCAAAAAATCCTTGCGCCAGGGCCAGATTGGTCGGATTTTCCTGACGATTCCATTCCGCGCTGTTAATTACCACCCCCGCTGCGATGCGGCGCAGGGCCAGGCTGGCCACATTGGTCGGAAGTCCCAGTGAGAATGATATGATCTGTTGGTCACGGAATAAAAAAACATCAAAAGACCATCCAGTACCCGCTGCGCCCCCTTCAATACCGTAATCAATCATGAATGTCTGAATCTCTCCGGTTTCGGGAATCGATACGTCGTAGCGCATGGCCAGCGTAGACGGTGCTGAAAACACATCCCGCAGGGAAGCCTTTTGTGTGAATACAATCGTATCACCTGTCGGCGTGGAAACCTGTATTTCAGGCTCATCCGGAATCGTCGTCGTAGCCGTGGCAGCCTCAAGGCCCGGGCGCCTGACCACAAATTCATAGTCATGGCCTTCCTGTGGTGTGAAAAGACCCATATATAAGTGTCCGTCGCTTCCGTCTTTCAGTACGACGAGTGAATCTTTCCATACCACGATTTCGCCGCTGGTACGATCAACCGTCAAGACATCCACACCCGAGAGGTCTCGAGGCGCGGCAAGAATGGTAGGCCTCAGACCCTCGAGTCGAACGAACTGGGAATCGGTCGCGGTATCCAGGAATCCGTTCAAAAACACAAATGAATTCGCGTCCTCTGCAAGCGGCTCGATCGAGTTTTCACACCCGGCGAATATTGCAGCAGCAGTAAAAAGCCACACAGCGCCTGCCAAAATATTCGTTCTCGGCATTACAACACCTCCACTTTGACGGCGAGCGATGGTGTAAATGGCAATTGATTGACCCGACTCCCGCTGAAAATATTGTATTCGAAAATATTGTCACGATCGTAGACATTTATCGCACCGATCTGAAACGTCGTCGCGACGTCTCCGCGACGGATTCGATATTCATAGGAGATGTCCAGTCGGTGATACGCCGGCAATCGTGCACCGTACAGCGATGATCGAGACACAAAAGCAGCTCCGTTCGAAGTCAGAAACGAATCGTCCTCTGCGTTACGGATGCGATCAAACTGATAATATCCGTTTACCTGTGTGAAGGGGAGTCCCGAGCCGTATTGCCAGCGGATACTCAGTTTGTTTCTGCCGCGAATTACCTGACCGAGAACATTGACCTGATGCCGACGATCATGTGGTGGAAAAAATACGTCATCCGCGATAACAGCCTCTCCCTGAGGAGCTGTTTTATTTCCGAAATATTCCACCTTCGCCAGTGTGTAATTCGCCGAAAAGAAATAGTCTGGAACTTGAATTTCCATTTTGAAATCCGCCCCCCGAGCCTGTCCGGATACTCGTGCGAAATTGGGCTGCCCGAATATCTGATCTGTGAAAACAGGGAAAGCGATGTTATCCATGTTCTTCAGATAACCCTCGATGGAAAGTTCGACCCACGGGAGAATTCGGCCCCGCCATCCTGCCAGATAATGCGTTGCTGTCGGGACAGGTCTGGATTGCGGCGAGGCTGCCCAGATCGTAAACACATCGGATACGTCCTGTTCGTTGCTTAATCCGATGATCTGCTGGTGATATCGACCTACCGCAAAACTGAACTGATGTTTGCTGGACTTTCCCTTTGGTTGAATGATGGCCCGAAGGCGGGGAGCGACCGTTCTGGATACTCCGTGAGAAAACGACTCGATACGAACTCCGGGCTCAATTCGAATGATGTCATTGAGAATAAAGCGCGTATCCACATATGCGCCACCGCTCGACACAAACGAGGAGACACGCGCACTGCGTCCCAGCTTGTAATGAAACCGGTCCAGATTGCCAAACAGTCCTATATCCACCCGATTTGAACCCAGAAGATAATTGAATGACATTTCGAACTTCATCCCGTTTGCCTCTGAGTCGCGCGATTCCGTCTGGGAGACTTTATACTGACTCACAAGTCGGGAATAATTGACAGCAAATGTGAACAGAGCCGGGTAATCGATCGGGATGTAAGAATATTTAACACCATAGGCTTCATTCTCCCATGTTGAGAGGCGACGGTTCTCGTCAAAAGCACCTTTACCAGATATATTTCCCTGGTCCTTGGTCCGTAAGACTGTTGCCGTGAAACTGCTGGTCTGATTCAGAAAAGCGTGGAATTTGGCAAAAATATCGCTGAAACGAAAAGGGATTTCCCGACCCAGAAAGGTTGGTCCCACATACTCAATCAACGACTGCCGGACCGAAATCAGAATGGACGCCTGATTTTTTATGACCGGTGCTTCGACCCGAAGTGTACTCATGAAGGGCGCGATCGAAATCGCTCCCTTTGGTTTCCGCTTACTTCCGTTCCGTGTCGAAATGTCGATCACCGAAGAGATCCTACCCCCGTAACGCGCGCTGAATCCTCCCGCATAAACGTCGGCATAGGCCACGATATCTGCTGGGAAAGCAGAGAAGAATCCAACGATATGGAAGGGCTGATAAATATTCATCCCGTCCAGTAGAAAGAGGTTTTGCGTAGGTGTCCCTCCCCTGACAAACAATTGTCCGCCTCGATCTCCGGGCGACACAAATCCTGGAAGTGTGAGCAAATATCCCGCCAGATCGTACGATACATCCGGCATGGGAATACGTGTCAGATCTTCGGGCAGCACGGCGTCAAGACCTGCCACGAATCGATCTGCTTCTGTGCGCACCGTCTCGACAACAAGTTCCTCCATTTCAATCTCGGACGGATCGAGCCGTATCTCCAGAAATATTTCAGTACCGAGGGCTACAAGAATCGAATCCGTTTGTGTCACGAATCCTAAAAAAGACACGGATATGGAATAGTCTCCTGGAAAAATGCGGTGAAAAGAAAATAAACCGTCTGTGCCGGTCACCACAAATTTCTTTTCGCCGTCGAGATCGTCCAGAATAATCGTCGCGCCTGGAAGTTCATCTCGCAGGTCAGCATCAAACACACTTCCGCGTACAGATCCATACTGGGCGGCCGCATCCTTTGCGAAGCAACCTGCCGCCAGTAAGAGAACCACAACCGCGAGCACCGTCCGGTTCCGATTCAAGAATGTATGTTTTGCGTGATGTGAGATAATTTCGGTCTGAAAACGGGTGAATGCGGTACGATACAGACAAATGATACTACGAAATTCAATTACAGAACGGAACCCGGAAAGCGGAAAATCATTGCTCTGTGGTAGCCATCACTTTTTGAAAAGACCTGTTTTCAATATAATCCTGCCTCTGCTCGGGACTGCCACACAGCCCGACTCGACAAACTGATCCTGGAATGCGTGCTCGTACTGTCATTTTTTTCATCATAGGTGCCTTCCTGGCCGTTGCCCTCCTGGATTCAATTGGCATATTTGACGATCGAAGCTATTTTGAGGTCCCGCACGGCGGCCATACGCATTATCTTCCGAAAGATTGTGATCCTCCCGTCCCGGTCAGCAATGCTCCCACCGTGCCACCCCTCGAAGGTCAGAAAATCGATTGCAGCGGGCAAATTGTACCGGAGCCAAGCATTGTACCGGAGTAAGGCGGGATTGAAAACACCGGAAAAAGGCGTATTTAATTCCGAAAAACAAGGTAAATATGCCTGCACCTAAGCTCCAGGCCTTCCTATATGCCTGCCGGACACGGCTCGGGCATCGGCGCTGCACGTATGCAGCCAACAGCGATTGCATCGCGGTGAACGATCCTTCCGCAGCAATTGAAACCCATCCATCCATCGTCTGATAAGGAGGTTCATTCCATGCCGGCTTTTGCCATGACTTTTATTCTGACACTGTTGGTATCGCTCGATCCAGGACCACAAGACAACCATCCGGTTACAGCCTTCGTCAATGTAAGCGTCATCCCGATGGATACAGACCGGGTTCTCCGCAATTACACCGTGCTTGTAGAAGGTGATCAGATCATTGCCGTGGGACCTCGCGCCGAAGTCACAATTCCAGATGGCGCGATGCGCATCGATGGCATCGGGAAATTCTTGATGCCCGGCCTGGCCGAAATGCACGGTCATATACCACCCCCGTCACAGCCGAGCAGTGAAATCGAAAATGTTTTATTCCTGTACGTAGCCAACGGAATCACGACTGTCCGTGGAATGCTCGGATATCCGGGCCAGCTCGAGCTCCGGGAGCGTGCGCTTTCCGGCGATCTGCTCTCGCCGACTCTGTACCTTGCAGGGCCCAGTTTCAGTGGAAATTCAATCAGTTCTCCCGAACAGGCTGTCCGGCGCGTTCATGAGCAACAAAAAGAGGGTTGGGATCTGCTGAAAATCCACCCTGGATTGACTCTCGCTGAGTATGACGCCATGGCCGGTGCGGCGCGCGAGGTAAATATCGATTTCGGCGGCCATGTACCTGCCGACGTCGGGATTGAACATGCGATTGCCTCCGGACAATTGACGTTTGATCACCTCGATGGATACGTGGACTATGTGGAGGGCGATCGTGGTCCCATAAATCGAATCAGGCTCAAAAAAATCCTTCAAAAAACCAGCGATGCCGGCGCCTGGGTTGTGCCTACGATGGTCCTCTGGGAAACGGTTCTTGGCGTCGCTGATCTGGATGACATGAAAACATGGCCCGAACTCAAATACGTGTCTGCGCAGACCGTGTCGAATTGGGTCCGGGCTTTTGAAAATCGGAGGTCGGGTCTTCCGTCCGATATGACCACTGCGCTGAATATTGCGGATGCCCGGATGGAATTGCTTGCGGCGATGAACAGGGCGGATATTCAAATCCTGATGGGGACCGACGCACCGCAGCAGTTCAGCGTTCCGGGTTTTTCTCTTCACCGCGAGATTGAGAAAATGGTGGAGGCCGGAATGTCTCCTTACGAAGTGCTCAGAAGTGGCACCATCAACGTGGGTCGCTACTTCAGCGACAAAGATGATTTCGGAACCATCGAAGTCGGAAAACGGGCCGACATGATTCTCCTCAACGCGAATCCGCTGGAAAACGTCCGGAATATTTCACAGCGCACCGGCGTGATGTTGCGCGGAAAATGGCTGCCGGAAGAAGAGATCCAGAGGAAACTGGCAGAAGTCGCAGCTTCTTACGGGAACGGAATGAAAAAACCGTAGTGATACGGGCCCATCATTTCATACCACACCCGAAACGAATGAAATTCTCACTTTTTGCGCTGTTATGCCTGTGTCTTGTCGTGCCGATCTCCGCACAGGAAAGTGATATTCAAGACGAAACGATTCGGATTGATCGGAATCACTCCACGCTCGGATTCACCATCCCGATCGTAGCGGGCATTTCCAGGGTGACAGGCAAGTTTACCGACTTCCAGGTAGAGTTGGTCTGGAACAGCGAAGACCCGTCAAAATCCTCCGTATCACTCGAAATCCAGGTGGCCAGCATTAACACAGGGCTTGAAGGCAGGGACGGCGATATACTGGGCGACCGGATACTCGATGCAGAGAATTTTCCTACGATTACGTTTCAGAGCTCTGATATTCGCAGGAATGGTGCCGATTTCATTGCGATAGGCGATTTTACACTGCACGGAGTCACTAAAGAAATTTACCTGCCGATTCGTGTGGTCACATTCGTTGACGAAAACAACCCTGATGATCCCTGGCAAGCATATCACATCGACTACACGCTGGATCGTCGGGACTACGGAATCAACTGGATACGCGGTTCTCTCGATTTTTTCGTCGGATACGATATAGATATAGAAATCGCACTGCTTGAGCGATAGTCATTCCGGATCGCGAATAATCTGGTGAAAAACGACCTTTCCAGTGGCGAGCATCTCCCGGACGTACACGTGGCACAGCCGGCAATTATCGCCGAAACGCACATGACGCTGGAGTGATTCAAGATCCCTCGCGCCGTGGCGATCAGCGATCTCTTCAAGTTCTTTGAATGTTCTGTTTTGACAGGAACAACGGTCGATCCGCATGCCTATTCGTCTTTCAGTAAGAGTATCTGCGAGATAGATATTCCCGCAAGAAACGAATCGGTGACATCAAAACTCCGATCGTAAATTTCTACGGTTCCAGATGCCGTAAAATCTGGAAATGGGCCAGCGCTGCTTTTCGGAAATCTTCCTACATATAGTCTTTTTTCCAGTTCATCATAAGCGATTCCGGAAATTCCGGTGACATCCGCACTGAAATCCAGTTGCACCGTCCGGTCTATTGTTCGCAGACCTGTGTCAATTCTGAATATCGTATTTGTAGCGCCGTCGACAAGATAAAGTTCGCCGGTCGAATCTACGTATGTCCCCAGAATGGTTCCGTTGGTGGAGCCCAACTGTACATTCAAATCGATTTTGCCCTTCATCATCTGAAGTGATGCGTCGTAGAAGAGAACAGATCCGTTGGATTGTTCGACCACCTCGGAGAAGTCTTCGTTGTAAACGGTTTTCCCGGTGCACGCGACGATCACGTCACTTCCATTCCCACCAAATAAATCGTGTGGACCGTCGCACGGTACCGTGCGCGTTTCTACTTCGTTCGTCCTGGTATCAATTACTGATATTGTATTGCCCGAGCCCAGCGCACCTGAATTTGCAACATACAGCGTTGCACCCGAACGAATCAGTCCTTCCGGATTCACTCCCACTTCGATCGAGCGCTCCACTGATCCCGAGCCGGAAGGAATTACAGAAACGTGCCCGTTTGATCCGAAAACAAAGTTCGTGACATACGCCGTATCTGACAGGAAAACCATGGACCGTGGCGCCGGCACATTGTTTATCTGTGCCGTAAGCGCGAGTGATTCCGAATCCAGCATGTCAATCCTGCCGATTGAAAACGTATTGAGCAGCGCGTACAGAACACCCTCGCGTTCAACAATACTTTGCAGAAAGCCGCTCATCACGGGCGATTGTTCCACCACGCCAGACAACGGATCAAAACTGGTAATGCTTCCGTTCTGATCGCTGAAATTGCCTCCGTTGGCTACCAGCACCCTCCCTGCCCGCAGAGAAGTCTCTTCGTCGGATCCGAGCAGGTCGCACGACGATAACATCATCGCCACTACCATCAATACCAGCAACGGGATAGCGTTTCTGTGAAAGTATTGGGTCGGTGAAGTGCCTGGGCATCTGTCCGATTTGGTCCTTTGTTTTATGACATTCATGATGGGTCAGATTTGAATTTGTTGATCGTATATCGAAGAGAAAATCGCAGGTGCCGCGGAGGCATGGGATAAAAACGAATGTGCTCGATATCCTCATTCAAGGCGTTTTCGAGTACGAACAGGGCCGCAAGATCGCCGCCGAATATGTTGATATTCCGTCCCGCCCGGAGCATGAGAACTCGGTATCCCGGCAACGGAAATCGTTCGTCCGAGGATGTATACCGCTCCGATACCCACTCGCTGACGGCTTCAACGGTGACCGAGCGGCTTTCGAATGTCAGTCTTGCCTTGAGTACCTGCCGCGGGACGTAGCGCAACTGATGTCCGTAAGATCTCGTCCCGGGATCCGTCCTGTCCTCGCTGCGCGTATATGTATACAGAACAACAGCGGCCAGCCGGGTCGACGCACCTGTGCGCCAGGCAAAATCCACAGATGACTCCGCGCCATATCCGACAACCTTTCCGACGTTGTCGGGCCTCCAAACCCGAATCTGGGAACCGGCTAACGAAGGATGCCATACGATTTTGTCCCGCAGCGAACTCCAGAAAGCCGTGGCAGACAATTCGACAGATCCTGCACCACTGGCGAATCGCAGGTCCAGCCCTGTATCCGCCGTCCATCCTGCTTCGGGAAGCAGGTCGGGATTTCCCCCCGGCAACCAGTACCGATCACTGAACGACGGTGTCCGGAAGACTCGACCGGCGCTGCTGCGAATCGAAAAACCACCGAATCCCGCAGGCACGATGCGCACGGAGGCGCGCGGTAAGAGGCGCGTTTCCGAAACGAGTCCATCGTTCCAGACGACGAGCGAGGCGCCGAGCGTGGCGCCGAGCGTGGCCAGTCGCCCCGGAGTGTTGTCGTACGTGGACGAAATATCGAGTGTGCCATGCGATTGTCTCTTACCTCCACGGATACTCGACCTCTCGTTCCGGATCAGCGATTTTGCCTCCAACATAAAAAATCGTGATACGGCACGGGTCGCCCGTACCTGCAGGTTGACGGCGCGTGAATCCGAATGTGTGTCACTTCGTTGGAGCGAAACTTCGGGCGAAGATTCCGCTTCGAAAAAGTCGAGAGATATCTCCGAAACGGCAAGCTGCAGCGTCACCGAGCCCCGATTGATGCGATGGATGTTCGTAATCCGAAACCGTGTGGCCCGATCGATCTGTTTTGCGTTCCGCGGCGGTGCATTCGATGGCCCGGGTACGCCGCGACGAATGTCGGTCCGCCAGAGCGATGCATCCCAGTCGCCAAACGCAGAGGCCACGCTTACGCGCGTAAATACATTTGTCCCCGATCGTTCAGCCCCGGTGCGGCGTACGGTTTCTGGAGGAAAACTGGATGGATCGGTGTACGGAAAATCCGCCGTGTATTCAGACAAATCCAGTGCGATCAGGGCTTTAGCGGGCCCGATCGATCGTGACAGCACCGCTCCTCCGTGTATCCTGCCAAATGCGCCGCTAAGAAGCATGGCCCGAAAGAACGGCTGCGCGGTTGGTGCAAGACTCCGCAACTCAATCGTTCCGCCCAACGCACCCTGTCCTCCACTGTTGTGACCGGCTCCCGGCGAGATGGTGACTGATTCGAGAAATGAAATCGGAACGGTCGAAAGATCCAGTCGACCGCTCTGCGGGTCAGCCAGGGCAACGCCGTCGAGCAATATCAACGTGTGCTCGCTGCCCGATCCTCTCAGCGAGACGGCCGAGTATCCGGTGGACCCGAACTGACGCACCAGGGCAAAAGATTCCGCTCCGAGCAGATCAGAAAGAGACGCTCCGGGCCACACCGAAATCCTGTTTGCAGAGATCACCCTTGTGGCTACGCCATCCCTGAAATTAACGCCACCAAGACTATCCAGGATCACGATTCCAGGAAGAGCAACGACGGTGTCCGGCTCTGTTTGTGCCGAAACTGCCGTGTTGAACAAAAGTCCAGATAAAAGCGCACAAAGGAGTGTACGCATAATAAAACCTGTGCCTCAACAATGAGGAACAGGCAGCCGCTGAAAGAATCAAGCCAATGGTTGACATCGTCCAACACGGAATCCCGAACCTCTTTTTCCCGGAGGTGAAAGGATGACACAGCCTCAGTCAGGTGTCCTGGCTTACGACGATGGAAAAAATCCGCGCTGGATAGAACTCAGAAATTTTGCCTTCCGGCTTTCATGAAGCCGTGACTCATTCATCCCGGTTCGTCCAGCATCGTCGTCTACAGTTGCGGGTACAGCTTCGGTATTTCACGAGCACATCGTGCCACGCGAGCACCGAATTCCCTGAACCGACGTAAAGTCGGATCATGCTGAAACGTGTATGCGAAAGAACGCAAGCAATGTACGAGTAATGCAGGCTGTATTCAAGAACTCCGATCGATTCCTGTCGTTTAGGCGATTCACTATTCCGGCTGTCAACCATGAATGCAATTCCCAAGTCAACCGGCCTGTTTCTGGCTGCGACTTTTCTTGTTTTTTTCCACGGAACGATATTCGCCCAGAACAACCGCTTCGCAGCAGATACGGTAACCGTCACCTTGAAGGACGCCACCGAGCGCGCCATCCGTGTGAGCCCGGAAATGTCCGCTTCACGTTCGGACACAAAAAAGGCCGAGGCTCTTTATAATTTTGCGAAAGCAAATCGTTTCCTTTCGGAATTTGTGCTGACTTCCGTTTTTTCGACGTCGCCGGCCATCAGTAACCCCAATAATACACCGACCGACCGACTGTACCTGGATCCGGATGTGAGAAATGACTGGGAAAACGTCTCCTTATTCTCACGTGTTGACGTAAGGGCAATACAGCCGGTGTATACATGGGGCGAGCTGTCGGGAAACATTCGCGCCGCAGCTTATGGTGTGGATGTAAAAGAAGAGGCAGTCCGGGCGACGTCGCAGCGTGTCGTGGGCCGATCGGCTGAGATGTATTACAATCTTTTACTGACTGAGGCGCTATTCCGCGTCACCGAAGACGCGGGAAAACAGGTGGACGAAGCGGAGGACTTAATCGCAGAACTTCTTGAGGCGGGAGATGAGGATGTTGACGAGGCAGACCTGTTCGATGTACAGATAACCAAACAGGAATTTTTGCGGGGAGTCGTAGCGGTTGAGCAGCAGATGCAGACAGCCGCCGCTGCATTGTCACGACAGATGATTCTTCCCGAGGGCACTGTTGTCCGCACGGTTGCTCCTGTTTTGAAGACTGCCACATTCGAGCTGATGCCGCTCGACCATTACCACGCCCTTGCCCTCGAACATCGCTCGGAGCTGGCTCAGCTGAAGGCCGGTCGCCAGGCTCGTTCGGAACTCGTGATCGTGGCAAAGTCCGAGTATTTTCCAAAGTTGTTCATTGCTGCAGACGCCACGTATTCGTTTACACAGAACCGGCACCGGCAGCTTAATCCTTACGTCGGAGATCCGTTTCTGGCCCGTTCCTTACGTGCCGGTGTCGGCATCAAACAGAAGCTGAATTTTTCTCAGACCCGTGCGCGGGTCGAGCGCGCCCGGTATGAAGAGGCCATCCTGGATTCACAGGGAGAAGCGCTGTATCAGTTGATTCTTTTTGAAGTAGAATCGGCGTATCGCAATGTGATTATCTCTGACGCCGCGGTAACGGCCAACGCCGAAGCGCTTCGTATCAGCAAGGAGTGGCTCCGAACCGAACAGGTCAACTTCGACCTAGAAATCGGAGACAGTCA
>JACZYD010000095.1 GCA_022571255.1 Bacteroidota bacterium | reverse complement strand
AGACTTCGGGCGCGGCGAATCAAGCGACCCGCATCATTTTTTTGGTCACAATGGTACCCGCCATATCGAGACGAAAAATGTACATTCCGCTTGCCAGATCCGGTGCGCTGAATCGGGCGGTGTGGATTCCTGCGGGCAGGATATTGTCCATTATGGTGACAATTTCGCGGCCCAGCATGTCATACACCTTGAGGACAACACGGCCTGCCAGGGGAAGCTCGTATCGGAGCGTCACATATTCCGTGAACGGGTTGGGATAGGCGTCGACGAAGACGGGTATAACGGGCAGGTCGGCAAAGTCCTTTTCTTCGATGGTCACGGCCACCGGAGGCGCACCAAATTCGTACGCGCCGATGTCAACCGTAAAACCGCCTCCGCCGCCGTTGTGGATCCGCACATTCCTGGCGAAATCCATCGGACCGGTCTCATCAAAATCTCCGTCTTCGTCCACGTCCATGAGGTCTCCGAGAAGCCACGCATTATTGCCTGCGTCGATGGCGGGGGAGCCGGGGAACACTCTGAAATCGTCATCGAGCGTGCCCGGAATATTGTCTGCGCCGCCAGGATCCATGAAAAAGGGATCAGAGTCCAGATTCAGCCCTGCGTTGTCGGATCCCGGAGGAAGGCCGCCCTCGATAATACTCGCTCCAATCAACGGCGTGGAGCCCTGTGTTCCGGCATTGGCGATTTCCTGGTTCGGCCCGGGGGAACTGTTGCCCCACAGGATAGAATTAACGATGATCGGGTCACTCGTGTTGTTGAAGATGGCGCCGCCGTCATTCGACGCCGTATTGCCGTAGAAGACGACGTTTGTGAGGTACGGGACTTCGAGATGATTGTACATCCCTCCACCCCCTCGAATGGACGGGCCGACAACGCGATTACCGGAGAAGATGGTGTTCACGATGTCCACACGGCTGTTTTCATTGTGCATTCCGCCCCCGGATTCCATGGCCTCGTTGGACGCGAAAAAAGTATTCGAGAAAAAGGATGGACTGTCCAGATTGTATATCCCGCCTCCATAACCCGCTGTATTCCCGATAAAGGATACTTCAAAGAGCAGTGATCGGCCTCGATTATTGATCAGCCCGCCTCCAAAATCGCCGGCTACATTGCCACGAAAACGTACATTTCGCAGCTCCGGGCCACAGACGAACGTGCTCATTCCGCCGCCGTCCTTCGCCGCCGAGTTGTTGATGAAGTCCACGTTTTCAAGTATTGGAGCAGCAAACACACACCCCAATCCGCCTCCGAAAATGGCGCTGTTCGCCTCAAATCGGATATTCCGAATGGTGGGTGTCGAAAACTCATTCTGGGCACCCAGAATATTAAGACCGGCGCCCGCGTTGTTCGGGTTAAGCGCAGGAGGATTTGCATTCCCTCCGGTAATCGTAAAGCCGTCCAACACGGTTGTTGCGTCAACCGGTCCGAGGTCGATGTCCCCCATTTTTACAATACGCCATGTATTGTCGCTTCGGGTGGGCTCGTTCACATCGATCACGTCATTGTCGTTGCCCAGCAGATCTCCGGACAGGACCGTAGTGTTGTTCTCGAAATCACGGTCTTCACGCAGCAATTCGGATCCGTTGAACCCACCGAAAACGGCGATTCCGTTTTCGACCCGAAATGTGGCATTATGCTCGGGATCACTTACGTCCGGTGGATTCGCCGGAACAACAGGTTTGTAAACACCTGCAGCAACCCAGATTTCGTCGCGTTCCTGTGCAGTTTGTAAAGCGGCACCAAGGTCCGTGAAGGCATCTGTCCAAGATATGCCCGAGCTTTCACCTGTCGCGCGGGCATCGACACGGATTATCCGCTGCGCGTGCGCCTCGGGTATCGCTGCTGACCCCGCGATCAGAGCGATCATCAAACAAACGTACAGGAACGTGCGACGAACGATATTTTTCATAATCAGGAAACGCGCAAAGGCAAACAGCCAGCTTGGCTGCAAGTCTAAACCAGACTGCGCCGCGATCCAAAATATACTGTCTTTTTGCCCCTCCGCTCTTGCGCAGAATGTATTGAATCTTGCGACCGACGCGATTATGTACAGGCCGTTATTAATCGTGCAAATAGGTACAAATCTTTACTAATTGTGCGAATAGGTATAAATCTTTACTAATTGTTCAATCAGGTATAAATCTTTACTAATTGTGCGAATAGGTATAAATCGTTACTAATTGTTCAATCAGGTACAAATTCTTACTACCTGGCCCGGATCCCGGTTAATCCACGCGTGGAATCAGATCTCCTTTCTCTTTCAGCCATTCGTCGAAGGTCATGAGATCAGGATTCAGGGACCGGGATTCCTCGATGCTGCGGGCGCCGCAGAAGTAGTCTGCGAAGTCCCGGAAAAACTGAAACATATTCCCCAGGTCGTCGGCACCCGGGAAGTCAAACGTTCGAAATATGGCCGGCTCGACTGAATTATATCCGATATCCCGATCGAGCGCCCGGCTCAATGAGCTTGCCATCTGGTCGCCGGTTAAATGTTCGCCGGCAATACCCAGCCATTTCCCAATGTATTTGTCTCCAGCTTTGAAGACGCCCAGGGCACATTTCCCGATGTCTTCTGAAGCGATTCCGGACATCGGTGCCTCGCCCATGGGAAGCGTGATGGCCAGCCGACCGTCCGGTCCCCTCTGTGGCTCCATGCCGAAATGAATAAAATTATCCCAGTAGAAGGACGTTCCCAGCAGCGTTACCGGCAGGCCGAGTCCTTTAAAGACGTCGTCGGCTTCTCCTTTTGCGTCAAAATGCGGCACCTTGTATTTCCCCATCAGTGTGGGCATTCGATCATCGTCGAGCGGAATCCACTTTCGTGTATTTTCAAGCGTGGACCAGATGACGTGCTGAAGACCTGCTGTTCTGCTGGCTTCAGCCATATTGGTTGCTTGGGCCAGCTCCTTCTCGGGTGACATATGATCCCAGAAAAACGTGACGCAGAATGCTCCGTACGCGCCGTCAAACGCGCGTTCCAGGCTTGCTCGATCGTCTGCTTCAGCGACAACGACTTCGGCCCCGGCGGCGGCCAACTGCAGGGCCTTTTCAGAGTTTTTATCCCTGGTTATGGCTCTCGCGGCGAATTCTCCACTCGGGTCGTTTAATATGGCTCGAACCAATCCGCCACCTTGGGCGCCGGTTGCGCCGAGGACAGCAATGACTTTCTTCATTTTGCTCAGGGATATTCAATTTGATTTACAGAGTACCTGACAAGATAATAGGGATCTGCCTGTCGTGTACTATCTTCTTCGTACACCCGAACCCGAGCCCGAACCGGCTGCCGCCGAGTATTAAGCGTTACACACGATCCACCCATGCCGGAGTCCACTACTAAAAAAACACAGGCGAAGGAAGGCCTGAAAAAGGAACTGGGCCTGTTCGACGTATATGCGCTCGCAACAGGGGCAACGCTGAGTTCGGGATTTTTTCTTTTGCCGGGAATTGCAGCGGCGGGCGCCGGTCCGGCATTGCCTCTGAGTTACCTGATTGCCGCCCTTTTCCTTCTACCGGGTCTGATGAGCGCGGCGGAGCTGGCGACGGCCATGCCCAAGTCCGGCGGTGTTTATTTCTTCCTGGATCGAAGCATGGGCCCCCTGTGGGGAACCATGAGTGGGTTCGGTACCTGGTGTTCACTGATTCTGAAAACTTCGTTTGCGCTGATGGGAGTCGGGTATTATCTGGGCATATTTTTTCCGGATGCCCCCATGACACTGATTGCAGCCTGTTTTGCACTGTTTTTTGGTCTTGTTAATCTGGTTGGTGCAAAAAAATCGGGCTCGGCGCAGGTGTATCTGGTGATCGGGCTGATGTTATTGCTTTTCTGGTTTTCCGGTGTCGGTATTTTGCAGATCAAAGCTGAAAATTTCACAAACTTTTTTGGTAAAGGGACCGGCTCTATTGTGTCGACAGCCGGTCTCGTCGTGGTCAGCTATATGGGCCTTACCAATATCGCCAGCGTTGCGGAGGAAGTAAAAAACCCTGTTCGAAATCTTCCGCTCGGCATGTTTCTCGCTTTCGCGACGGCCGTCGTGGTATATCTGGTGGGCACGTCGATCATGGTCGGCGTGGTATCGGCGGATACTCTCGCCATGAATGGTGGTGATAAAACACCTGTTGCCACGGTGGCCGAAGTACTTGTTGGACGATGGGGAGCAGTGCTGATGTCCGTGGCGGCCATCCTGGCCTTTATGTCTGTCGCAAACGCCGGGATATTAAGTTCATCCCGCTACCCGTTGGCGATGAGCCGCGACAAATTGTTGCCGGCGATTTTCGCGAAACTGGGAAAACGAACAAATACACCATATGTCTCCATCATATTCACCGTGGCTCTGATCATTCTGTCGGTGACTGCCTTCGACCCAAGGGGTGTTGCGAAACTGGCAAGTTCCTTTCAACTCCTCATGTTTGCAATGAGCTGTACGGCTGTCATAGTCATGCGTGAGAGTGGAATAAGTGGCTACGATCCCGGTTTCAGGACGCCCGTTTATCCCTGGCTCCAGATAATCGGAATCGTTGCACCCCTCTGGTTGATCACGAAAAACGGGACCTTTTCGATTGCATTTACAAGTGGTATTATGCTTCTCGGAATTATCTGGTACTGGTATTACGCCCGGGAGAGGGTGGATCGCCGTGGTGCCATCTATCATGTTTTCCATCGCCTCGGGAGCGACGTGGATTATCGACTGGATTACGAGATGCGAGGCCATATCAAGGAAAAAGGTCTCCGGCCCGACGATCCGTTTGATGCCATCGTGGCGCGCAGTTTTGTATTGGATTATACCGAGTCGGTTTCGTTTGAAGACGTCGTAACAGAGGTCTCGCGAATGTTGGCTGAGCGTATTCCCATGACAGCAGAAAGGATCGGAGCACAATTTCTGGAAGGAACTCGCGTGGGCGCCACTCCGGTTACGCAGGGTGTGGCGCTGCCTCATTTTTATGCAAAGGAAATCGATCAGCCGGAACTGGTTCTGGTCCGGTCGGAACGGAGAATCAAGATCGATATTCAGGATGATCTCCGTGCAGACGGAGGTGAGGTACAGGATATTCACGCTGTTTTTTTTCTCGTCAGTCCCGACGGCAACCCAGGTCAGCATCTGCGCATTCTGGCCCAGATTGCAACACGCGTAGACGAAGAAGATTTCAACCGGGAGTGGGCCGGGGCCTCGACGGAAAAAGAGTTGAAAGAAGTGCTTCTTCGATCAGAGTATTTCCACACACTCGACCTGCAAATCGGAAAAAAAGCAGAACACCTGATTGACCATGCCCTCCAGGATGCCAAGCTGCCCCATGGAATTCTGATCGCCCTTATCCACAGAGACGGTAAAAATATAGTACCGCAGGGAAATACAGTTTTGCGCGAAGGCGATCACTTGACCGTAATTGGTAATCCAGGCGACCTGCAAAAACTGCGAGAGAAATACGACTGAATCGGCAGTTTCGTTTTTTCGCAGCATGGCAACGCTCGAAGAATTATCCCGCCAGCGGCGATCTCCTGATTACCTGTTGATTGCAGTTTCGATAACACTTCCTACGGCTCGTTCGTTCGTATAATCCAACCCGAGAAAGGCAGCGATGGTCCGGGCGATTTGACTCTGGTAGAGCTGGCCGTTCTCTCGGATTTCGCCGTGAGCCTTGGTGTCTGGTCCCATCACAGCGATCCATATCGCATCCGCACCTTCCACGTCCGTGCCATGATCCGTCCAGTTGTCACCTGCGCCCCGGCCATGGTCAGAAGTAATTAAGAACGTCGTTTTGCCACGATATTCGGGTGTGTTCTGCGCCCACGTCCAGAGAGCACGAATAAAATCGTCGGTCTGATGCGCGGATTTCAGGTAGGCGTCATACTCCTTGTCGTGGGCAAAATCATCGGTTTCGCCGTACGCGACGTACAGCAGCCGCGGTCGGTATTTTTTCAAGTATTCGAGAGCGTAATGATGGGTAAAGGCGTCCAGTCTGACCGTACTCCACGGGCTCGGGATCTGGCCTTGAAGCTCGTTTAAAAAGATCTCTCTCTCGGTCAGTTCCCCGTCCGATGCCGACTCGAATCCAGCGTTGACGAGAACGCCGCTTCTCGATTCGTTTATGATGAAAGGAAACACATCCCACGATCCGAAAGCCGCTACTCTGCCTTCGAACCCGGGCTGTTCATTCACGAATTCCAGTACGGTTTTGTTGGGATTAGGGATCTTGTCGTTGCTGTCGATTCGTTCGTCCGCGAAGCCGGTCAGGATTTCGCTGTATCCGGGGTATGAAAACAAGTACTTATTGGTCACGTTGACATAATTACCGAAGGATCGGTTGCCGTAGATCTGGCCTTCCCGGACAATAACCGACCAGAAGAAGGGGAGTAACATTTCTCGACGCCGAGTTGCGTTATCCGCCCAGAAAAGTTTCCTGAGATCATTCGGGTCATCGACATAGTTTTCATTGTCAATGAGATCCGGGTCGGCGCCCGTGAACAGTTCCTGCCAGCGTAAGCCGTCGATCGTGATCAGGAATACATTTTCTGTTTCAAGTGACTGTGCTGCACAGGCCACGGGAAGGAATACAAGCGAGAGAAAAATAAAATGTCGCCTCATAGGTGGTCGAATTATTTTTATCTCAGTGGCATTTATTAGCCAGAGTACCTTTCAAACAGGGTGGAGAACCGTTAATTCGTGGAGTGAAATCCAGTAACGGTTCCGGCCGTATTGTGTCCGAATCGGAAACCGTAGACGCCATCCGTCGACTTGAGTTTGCCTTCGCCTATGAGATCGGATTTTGAATACGAAGCTACGACTGTTCCGTTGATGCTGCACTCTACTTTATCATCTGAGACGGTAAGAGCGATCGCCTGGGATACGGGTTCGCCGACATCTGCTGCCTTATTGATCACGTCATTTTCTTCACCACGCCGACCGTTCATCTGAAACGCATCGGGACCGAATCCACGGACGATAAACTTCCCGGATCCATAGGCTGCGCAGTACAGAAGTGACTGTTCCTCAGTGCCCATATCGTTTCCGCCAATGAAAATCCCATAAGGATGTGGATGGTTGCTCAAGGTTCTGTATTCGGGTTCGTCAAACGTCGCCATGACGGTATAATTTCCGCTCGTTTCGTTTCCAGTTTTCCAGTAAACGACGGCAGGCCCGGTAGTCACGTGGAATACGCCGTTCTCCTCAGACAATTTTGCGTTTTCTAGGGCAGAACCCCGTGCAGCTTCCTGTGAGTCGATCTGGCCATTCCAGCCGTCAACAGAAATACCGCCGCCCTCGACTGCGTTCGACTCATCATGGTCCTGGGCTTGCAGGGGAGAAGCAGTAAATACAATGGCAACCAAACATGTTGCCGATGTGTGTAAAATATTGCGATACATAGTTAATCCTCTCAGATCGAATGGTGTTTCAGATATTGATCTCGCCGAACATGGGCGGGTGACACGGGCGCCTTCTGGTTCAATAATAGGAATTAATCAGATGATAAGGTCACGATGGGTATCAATTTCTCGTAGGGGGAACCCCTACACGATTTGTAGGGTGTCTCACGTCTTTCCGGCATCGTGAATCTCCCGATATTTGGTTTCGATAGGAGCAATCTACTCTAGAGTTGATGACGTCGATCTTCGGCGCATCGAGACCAATCTGCGACATGAAGTACCTCTTCTCGGGAATTCTGCTGACGGCACTTCTGTTCGGTAATTCTACCGCCTCAGCCCAGGATCGCGGCGAAGATCTGTTCAATCAGACGTGTGTTGCCTGTCACACCATCGGAGGCGGTCGTCTCATCGGCCCGGATCTGGCGAACGTACATACACGCAGGGACGAAGCGTGGATCATCCGTTTTGTTAAAACACCCCAGGCACTTGCCAATAGCGGAGACGCCGACGCTGTGGCCTTGCTGGCCGAGTACAATGGTCTCGTGATGCCGGACCAGGCGCTGTCCGACGATGACGTAAGAGCCGTCATCGGATTCATAGCCAGAACCAGCCCGGCAGCAGGCGTAGCGGAAGCTGCTGCGGTGGAAGAAGTCAGCGCCGCGGACCTTGCTGAAGAAAGGATTCTGCTCGGTCGCAATCTTTTTGTCGGGATCACGCGCTTGGAGAATGGAGGCGCGGCCTGCAATTCTTGTCACAGCGTGGACATCGATCTGGTAATGACCGGCGGATCGTTGGCGATCAATCTGACGGACGCCGTACCAAGGCTCACGCGAATGGGAGTGAACGCGATGATGGCGGCTCCACCGTTTCCTGTAATGCGGGACGCTTTTAAAGGAAAATCTGTTACCGAGGACGAACGAGGCGCAATTGTCGACTTTTTGCAGGCCAGCGCAGAGCCTGGACTTACGGTGGAGCCGGTGGACTATGGGCAACAGCTTCTTGCATACGGCATTGGCGGTCTGATTTTTCTACTGGGAATCTTCTTCATTTTGGGACTGCGTGGTTCTAACAGAAGCGTCAATCAGTCTATTTATGACCGACAGATCAGTTCTACATAACGTGATGAAGCTGTCACGCGTGCTGCACATCTGCATTTATACTCAGAGTTATAATCACCCGGTATTATGAGTTGGATCGAAGACGTTGTTTCTCCAAAAACCCGTCAGTGGGAAGAGTTTTACAGGAATCGCTTTCAGCATGATCGTGTCGTGCGAAGTACACACGGCGTGAACTGTACGGGTGGATGCTCCTGGCAGATTCATGTCAAAGACGGGATTGTGGTCTGGGAAACGCAGCAGCTCGACTATCCGCTGCTCGAAAGTTCACTTCCGCCCTATGAGCCACGCGGCTGCCAGCGGGGGATTTCGTTCTCGTGGTACCTCTACAGCCCGCTGCGGATCAAGTATCCTCTGATCCGTGGAGCGCTGATCGACATGTACCTGCTCGAAAAATCGCGCACGCACGATCCGCTCAAGGCCTGGGAAAACATTCAGACTGACCCTGCAAAACGACGGAAATATCAACGTGCTCGTGGGAAAGGGGGTTTCAGACGTGTAAAATGGGAGTTGGCGCTTGAGATCATGGCGGCTGCGAACATCTATACCGCGAAAAAATACGGGCCCGACCGCGTGATCGGATTCTCTCCGATACCTGCCATGTCCATGCTCAGTTATGCCGCCGGAAGCAGATTTTTACAACTGTTCGGCGGAGTGAACCTGAGTTTTTACGACTGGTATTGCGATCTGCCGAATGCCTCGCCAGAGACGTGGGGCGAGCAGACCGACGTGGCGGAAAGTGCCGACTGGTACAACTCGAAAATGATCGCCGTGATGGGAGCAAACCTCAATATGACGAGGACGCCGGACTGTCACTTTTTTGTCGAAGCCAGGCATAATGGTACCAAGGCGGTAGTTTTTGCTCCGGATTTCAATCAGGTCGCCAAATTTGCGGACCAGTGGATTCCTCTTCACGCGGGCAGCGACGGTGCCTACTGGATGGCCGTCTCTCATGTGATTCTCAAGGAATTCCATCACGAGACGAAAATTCCATACTTCATTGAGTATGCAAAACGGTACACCGATTGTCCGTATCTAGTGGCGCTGGAAGAGGTTGACGGTGAGGTGCGTCCAGGGCGTCTGGTGCGGGCCAATCAGCTTGCGAAATACCGTGATGCGGAGAACGGAGAGTGGAAATTTCTCAATATCGATGCCGAATCGGGCGAATGTGTAATGCCCAAGGGCAGTGTCGGGCACCGCTGGGACTCGAAGCCGGGGAACTGGAATATGAAGATGGAAGATGGCGTCACCGATGTCTCTTTCAACCCGGTTTTGTCGCTTCTGGGTGTTGAAGACGATGTGCAGCAGGTTGCATTCACCGACTTCGGGACGAATACAACGGCGCATCGCGGCGTTCCTGTAAAATATATTGACTGCGAAAAAGGCCGCATCAAAGTGACTACAGTCTACGACCTGATGATGGCTCAGTACGGCGTGGATCGAGGACTGGTCGGGGAATATGCCCAGGATTATGATGATACAGATGCCGCGTACACACCCGCATGGCAGGAAATTTTCACCGGTGTAGATCGACGGACGGTCATTCAGTTTGCGCGTGAATGGGCACGGACCGCCGAAGCCACAGAAGGCAAGTGTTCCATCATAATCGGCGCGGGTATCAACCACTGGTACCACAATAATCTGATTTACCGGGCGGGTATCAACGCGCTCATGTTCTGTGGCTGCGTGGGCAGAAACGGTGGCGGATTGAACCACTATGTGGGTCAGGAGAAACTGGCACCCAGCGATTCCTGGGGAGCGATCGCGTTCGCCAAAGACTGGGGGGTGACGCCTCGCTTGCAGCAGGCACCGATATGGCATTATATCAACACGTGTCAGTATCGTTATGATGGCTTTACGTCAGATTATAACGCTACACCGGACAACGACTGGACGGATAAACACCACGCAGACTGGATCTACAAGGCCGTTCGTATGGGATGGATGCCTTTTTATCCCCAGTTTGAGCAGAATACACTCGAGTTGAGTAAAGAAGCCCGGGAGAACGGCGCTAAAACGGACGAAGCCATTATCGACTACGTTCTGAATAAGCTCAAATCGAAAGAACTGAAGTATTCGGTCGGCGACCCCGAAGCGGAAGTCAATCACCCGCGAGTCTGGTATATCTGGAGAGGAAATGCCATCGCAGGGAGTATGAAAGGGCATGAATACCTGTTGAAGCACTACCTGGGTACACACTCCAACGCCATTGGAATAGACCGCGACGACCAACGAACCGAGGAAGTCCTGTGGCATGAAGTGGCGCCGGTGGGCAAGATGGACCTGGTGGTCGATCTGAATTTCCGCATGGACTCGTCCGCACTTTATTCAGACATCGTGCTGCCGGCCGCGTCCTGGTACGAAAAAGATGATCTGAACACCACGGACATGCACTCCTTCATCCATCCACTGTCGGCGGCAATCGCCCCCGTTTGGGAGTCCAAATCCGATTGGGACATCTTCAAGGAAATCGCCCGCGTCACCAGCGAACTGTCAAAGACTCATTTGAATGAGATCCAGACCGACATCGTGTCCATGCCGCTTCTTCACGACACAAAAGACGAGATCTCGCAGCCGACCGTGAAGGACTGGTACAACGGCGAGTGTGAGGCCGTGCCCGGTAAAACGATGCACAAACTCGCGATCGTCGAGAGGGACTATACGAAAATCTACGAGAAATTTATCTCTCTCGGTCCGGGCGTTCGAAAGAACGGGCTTGGTGCACATGGGAATCACTACATGTGCGAAGATGTCTATGACGCCATGATTGAGTCTAACCATTTTCCAGTGCAGAAAATTGACGGGAATGTGTACCCATCTCTCGAGGACGCCCAGCACGCGGCGAACGCGGTTCTTGAGTTGTCTTCGCTGACCAACGGTAAGCTGACCGTTCGGGCCTACGAGAACATGGAGAAGAAGACGGGCCTGACTCTCGCGGATCTGGCAGTCGGAAGCAAGGATGTTCGCATGACATTCAAGGATTTGCAGGCGCAACCACGCAGATACAATACGTCACCCGTATGGTCGGGCCTGATGAACGAAGGTCGTGCGTACTCGGCGTTCACGTACAATTTCGAGAGACTGGTTCCGTGGAGGACGCTCACCGGCAGGCAGCATTTTTATCAGGATCACGAGATGTACATCAAGTTTGGTGAAAACCTGCCGACCTACAAACCTTCTCCACGACCGGAGGTGTACGGCGATCTGCGCGAGACACTCAAGGGCGCCGATGCGCGGGTATTCAACTGCCTGACGCCCCATGGCAAGTGGCACATCCACTCGACGTACATGGATAATCTTCGGATGTTGACGCTTTCGAGGGGTTGCGAGCCTTGCTGGATCAATGAAGCGGATGCCGCAGAAATGGGCATTAACGACAATGATTGGGTTGAAGTCTACAATGATCACGGCGTGTACTGCACGCGAGCCGTCGTCAGCACTAGGATTCCGCGGGGCGTGTGCATTGTGTATCACGCGGTGGAACGGACGATCGGGATTCCGAAATCACAGGTAAGAGGAGGCAAGCGGGCTGGCGGCAATAACAGTATCACACGGATACACCTCAAGCCCAATTTGCTGGCCGGAGGCTACGGACAGTATTCGTATCACTTCAATTACTGGGGTCCGACGGCTGTGAACCGCGATACGCATGTGGTCATCAAGAAAATGGACAAGGTTGAATTTTAAACGGGTCGCGTGTCAAGCGCATCGAATTTTAAACGGGTCGCGTGTCAAGCGCACCGAATTTTAAAGGATCTGAATTTTGAGGAGGTCCGGTTTTCGCGAACCGCGGCACCAGAAACAAACGCAAAACGAAATGGATGTCAGAGCTCAAGTATCGATGTTGTTCCACCTGGACAAATGTATCGGGTGCCACACCTGCTCGGTAGCCTGTAAAAATATATGGACAGACCGAAAAGGTGCTGAATACATGTGGTGGAACAATGTGGAGACGAAACCCGGTACCGGGTATCCGACCCGGTGGGAAGACCAGGATGTATACAAGGGGGGCTGGATCAAAGAAGGCGAAGAAATTTCGCTGCGCGGAACCGGTAAACTTCGCGGGTTGCTGAACATTTTCCACAATCCCCATCTCCCTGTAATTGGTGATTATTACGAGCCATTTACATACAAGTATCTGGATCTGATCGAGTCTCCTGCCGGAGATGATCAGCCAACGGCCCGGCCGGTTTCGCTCATTACCGGAAAGCCGATTGACATCAGGATGGGTCCGAACTGGGACGACGATCTGAGCGGTACGCCCGACTTTGCCCGGAAAGACCCCAATCTCGAATCGCTTACGGCGGCCGAGCAGGAAGCCATGTTCCAGCTGGAAAAAATGGCATTTTTCTACCTTCCACGCATCTGTAATCACTGCCTGAATCCGGCCTGTGTTGCAAGTTGTCCGTCGGGGGCCATTTACAAGCGCGGCGAGGACGGTATCGTACTGATCAATCAGAAAGTATGCCGCGCCTGGCGGATGTGTGTCACGGCCTGTCCGTATAAAAAGTCGTATTACAACTGGAGCACGGGCAAATCCGAGAAGTGTATTCTGTGTTACCCTCGTCTCGAAGCGGGTCATGCACCGGCGTGCATGCACTCGTGCGTGGGCCGTATCCGGTATCTCGGAGTCATGTTGTAC
>JACZYD010000094.1 GCA_022571255.1 Bacteroidota bacterium | reverse complement strand
TGATGGAATAAGCTAGATTTGCCGTAACTCACAAGAGAGTCCGACACGCCCGTCTAACGTTGCAATATGAGCCGAATAGTCTTTGACCCGTTTTCGGTTGCCAATTTGCAAAAGTAGACACCGTTAGACTGATTAGACATTAGACTCTATTTTTCCTTCATTATCGCAGGAGTGATCAAATGAGTTGGATGGTAGGACTTATCGGTTTGCCAATTGAGAGTGGACTAAGGGATGATTTAACCCGAAATCATTTAGCCTCGAACATCGTCCTGGATCAAGAGAATATTTTCGTTCTTGCAAATCGACAATCACCAACATTTTTCTGTAAGCATAACGGTAATCACTCCCAAGATTACCTAATCATGGTGGGATCTCCATTCCTGATCGAGAATGACAATTATGCCCCAGTCGACAGCGCAGTGCTTGACGGATTGGTCTCGCTCCCTAGCTCGGAAATCCATTCCCGACTTGTCGGGCAATACTCGATAGTGCGTTCGCACTCTGGATCGATCCACCTTTTTTCAGATGTTAATAGCCTTCGTAGCCTATATGCGGTCAAGCACAAGAATCATATCGTCTTTTCATCACACCTGAATTTTATCGCTGATATTGTTCGAGGATTGCGAATAGATTTTAAATCATTTGGCTCTCACTGGCTGGCCCATAATCAACTGTCAGCTAATTCTCTTTTGGTCGATGTAGAGAGAATTTGCGGGACACATGTATGGAATATTTCGATTGGCGATCGCTCGTTGGCCTCATGGAACGAGGCCCACAATCTTCAGATCGAGAAAGTAAATTTTCCTGGTCAAGAAATTGCAAGTGATAAATCCCACGACCCATTTTCTCATATCAATGGATTTGCTAAAAGCTATCCAGGTCGTATAAAATTGGCGCTATCTGGCGGTTTGGACTCTAGGCTTTTATTCGCATTAGTGAACGACCAGCGCCAAAAAAACTTCGAGACGTTCGTATACGGAAATACTACAGATGCAGATGTTGTTCTCGCCAAACAAATAAGTGAGGAATTCAATGTGCCATGTTCCCACATCGAGAATCTGACCATGTCTGATGCACTGAAAACAGGAGTTTTACAGCGTTATGGTAGAGATACTTTTTGCACGACTCCAATCAGTGCCTGCTCTCACGTAGCGAACTACCATCGCGTGTATAGGGATGAACCGGAGACGGTAATACTGGACGGTGCCTTTGGAGAAATTGGTAGGGCACAATTCTACAGGAAGGTCGAGTTGTTCAGATTACTAAGTCGCATTATTACAGTTGATACATCGGTATTTGCAAAGGCACTCTCTTTTTTTAGAGTAGATATCTTTTGTGCAGACGTCGTGGAGGAGATGAGAAAGGGCCTAACTCGGGACGTAATTGAATTTGTTGAATTCACTCGCGAGGCCCACCGGACCAGAGCTGAAGATATGGCCGGTATCAAGTTTAGGCGCACTAATTTCATCGGGCACAACCAAACGTGGATTGATCAGTTCGGACTAAACATGATGCCGTTTGGCCAGAATCCGTTCGTGTTCGGCATATTTGACATCCCGACTCGAAGAAGGAGGGGTAGCAAATATTTTAAACACGTTATAAAAAAGTATTCGAAACGATATTCGACCGTTCCTCTGGCTAAAGGGCAACACATGTATTCGTTCAAGCAGCCTCAATTCATATTACCATTTAGCTTTGCGCTTAAGGAGAGGAAGGATTCTCGCGGGGAAAAACAAACGATGCCAGATCTTGCGTGCTCAGAATTGCGAGAATTCACTTTCGATACGATACAATCTTCAGAAACACGCTGTTTCGCACCGTATGACATGAAGAAGATCGATCAGCTTGTCGAGGACTTTTTCGACGGGAAATATGAATTGCATTCGCAAGTGGATTGGTTCCTTTCTTTTGAGTTATGGCGAAGCGGAAATCGCTTGTCTTCATAGTAGAAAGGCTAAAGAGATCAATTCGGACTTGCTTGTTTGCCAACTCCACTATACGGGTAATAATCTCGTACCGGCGGGGTTAAGTTTAAATTAGCTCTGGAGAATGGTCTGATCTTCCCCCGATTTCATGGACACATCGAAAAGGCTATTTTTCGGGATCAACCATGGAGTCACAATGCAAAAAAGAAGAAATCATACAGAGGAGTTCCGGAAGGCAGCCGTTTGCCGCTGGGAGGAGGTTCGAAATTTCAACCAAGTGGGCCGCGAGCTCGATATCTCGTCGAGTCTCGTGCGCAAATGGAAGAACCAGCTGATTGCCGACATTTATAAATGTTTCGTACGACAATTATAATTCCCGGTAGCATTGCCTCGTTAAGAATGTACCGAACGCTCTCGTTTCCGGATTGGTTTTCACAATGTACAACGAGTTCCATGGCGGTCGCATGGAGTTGGATTTGACGCGTTTCAGCGGACAATTGCGATCTTGCCTCGGGGCCTCTGATTCCGGATGAAGACGTAGCGGAGGCCGTTCCATTCAGGGAATTCTCCCAGCGATTCAGGAAGAAGGGAAGCGATCCCGACTGGTCAGAGGTGACGTTCCTGATAACGGGACTGCCGAAAATAGGCGTTTTCCGGCAGGCATCGACGGACGACGCAGCATCCAGGCAGTATTCAGCGTGAAATTCTTGTATATATGGCGCTGAAACAGCTTCTTCAAAAGGAATATTGGAATCCGCTCATTATTTTAAGACATAAGAGTCATAAAACTCTTCTTCTTTGCATTCAGCCTGGGGCTGAAATATTCATTGCGCATCAATCTACGGCGCTACATGCCACTGCACTTTAAACCAATACGCTTCAAACAAATTCAGCACAGAGGGACTTCATGACAAAATTTCAAGTGCAAGATATAGTGGGTGATGTGGTGGCTCAGCGGCCATCGCTTTCACGCGTGTTCGAGAAAGCGGGGATCGACTATTGCTGTGGTGGCCGCAAAACCCTGGAGGAAGTGTGCCGGAAAAAGGGCCTCGAACCCGCAAGTCTGATTGAGGCACTTCAGATAAACGCGAACGCAAAAGAAAACGGAGCCCAGGTGGATGTTCTGGCCATGTCGCTCACGGATCTTGCCGACCACATCGTACAGACGCACCACGAATTGCTACGCACTGAACTTGCGCGGCTCGACCGTATGACCAAGAAAGTTGCCATGGCCCACGGAAAAGCCAACATTAAATTACACGAGATCCGGGAGACGTTTCTTGCGATGTCCTCGGAGCTGGTGGACCATATGATGAAGGAGGAAAAAATATTATTTCCCATGATTCGGCAACTGGACGAAAACGCGGAAACGTCCGTATTTCATTGTGGAACACTCGCAAATCCAATTCGGCAGATGGAAACCGAGCACACGCAAGCCGGGTCGGCTCTTGAACGGCTGCGCGAGCTGACGGACGACTACACGCCACCGGAATGGGCCTGCAATACATACCGTGCAATGCTGGACGGTCTCGAAAACATAGAGCAGGACCTGCACGTGCACATCCACAAAGAGAACAACGTCCTGTTTCCCCGGGCCATCAAGATGGAAAGTCTGCAGTGCGCGTGAGCCAATGAGCCTGATGGCACTTCCTGTGTATTCTGATTCAAGGCGCTTCTTCGGAAAACTCCTATTGCCCTCCTCTTGAAATTCCTGGCCCTGGCCCTGGCCCCGATCAGAGGGGTCAATTCAGTTCAATCCATTGCGATTCTGGCCACAAGACAGATTTCATCATTCGTAAAAAGTCACCACACGCATCGGAGGAGTTCGGCAGACGAAGGACCATTCCATTCTGGGGAGAGCAGAAAGTCTTTCTTCCAAGCCCGGTGGATTAAAGAACTGCCACTTGAGAAACAGCGGAGCTGCTCGAGGGCTGATCCACAGGAGTCGCTGCAAAATATCGAAGAAAGAATCAGCGTTGGGCTCTTTTTCCGATCATAGTGGCAGATATTGAGACCATACGTGGTGGTATGGGCGATATCAAATTTGACCTTGTGAGCGATTATACTGGTTGTTACGCCACGGGTTAATCGATAATTATCTTTTCGTTACGCATACCGAGTCAGAACCGCGTACGCAGGTCGAGCCGGTCCGTGGCCATAATTACTTTCAGATTCAGAGCACGCGCAATGCTGGCGACGGTGGCGAACTGCCCGACCGTTGCGTCTTTATCGGCTCGAAGCACCAGCGATGTACGTCCTGCGAGACCGGACTGAATCACCGACAGAAGCTGTGCGCGGGGCACCTTTTTCTGATCGACAAAAAACGATCCTTCGCTGTTGATGACGACCGTGATGTATTGCGCATCGGTTGGAGCAGTCGTGTTGGTCTTGGGCAGGTTGACCTGAATGCCGAACTGAGGGATAAAGCTGGAAGTAAGCAGGAAAAAGATCAGAAGAAGGAAGACGATATCGGCCAATCCGGCCATGCTGAACTCCTTCAAGGGTTGCCTGTCTGTCCTGAAATCGAGTGCCATGAGTCAGAAGCGGTTCAACGGTTAAAAAGGATCGTCAAAAGAAGGACGAGCGGGCGGTGGAGGAGAAGGTGCACTGGTCGCCGCGGTTGAGGAGGCCGGTGCCTGCAGCATATCAATAAATTCGGTCGCGGATTGCTCCATGTCGTTTACCATGCGGTGGATTCGACTGATCAAGAAATTGTAGAAGAAAAACGCCAGAATGCCCACTACGAGGCCCGCGGCCGTCGAGACAAGGGCCTCCCAGATGCCCCCGGCCAACACGCTTGGATTCACATTGCCCTGCAGATTCTGAATCTGCTGAAATGCCTTGATCATCCCGGTTACCGTTCCCAGGAATCCGAGCATCGGTGCCGCCCCGGCGATTGTCGCCATGAGATTCATGCGCGTCTCGAGCTCAAATGCTTCGTGTTTACCCTGAGCGTTTACCGCGTCCTGAATCTCGGAAATCGGACGTCCCAGTCGCTCCAAGCCATGCTTCAGGATGCGGGTCATGGGTTTATCCTGTGTCTCGCAGTACGCCTGTGCTTCGCCGATATTTCCAGACGCGACATAATCGCGGATTTTTTGCATGATTACACCCCGGTCCGCAGACGCACGTTTGAGCGTCATAAGGCGCTCAACAAGGAGGTAAACTGTCAGGACGGAAAGCAGTCCGATCGGGATGATAATCCATCCCCCTTGCAGCAGGATGTCAAATTGGCTGACCGCCTCAGGAGGCAAGACTTGCGAAGAATCTTGTACAGCCTCTGCAGCTTCCTGAAGCAAAAGCAAACTCATGTTGATTACGATTTAAAGGATTAGAAATGAAAAGGATCTATTGAACACGATTTGTCCAACTCCCTTCCGGTAATGAATCAGCCAGGAAAGCTTTTGCAGATTCAGCATCGGCGATCGTCCGGAAAAAGCCCACACCGATTCGGAACCCGCTCACCCCATCTCGTTCGAACGGAAAGACGATTACGGGATACTGCAGGTCCGGCAGTTGGCTCACGTGCACATTGGCCTGGGCCTCCGTCCGGGTCGAGCCGATCATAATGGAATAAACTTTTCCGGTTTCAGGGAGGCTGGACAAGCCCGACCGCGCTGGTCGCTCGGCGGTCGCTGCCAGGTCTTCCTGTGGGGCTCCGGCCTCTGTATCGTTGGCGTCCATGTCAGCAGCAGCCACGTCGGCGGCGCCCAGGTCAGCAGCACCCACGTCGGCGGCGCCAATATCGGCGGCGTTCTCTGCCAACAGCTCTGCCTGATTGTTTGCGGCTGGATCAACGACCGGATCTGTAACCGTATTTCCGCCACCTTCTCCGGTGGCCGTTGCCTGTTCAATGCCGTCCTGATCCAGGTCAGATTGTTGTACAATTTCTGCGGGGCCCGCATCGCCCGATTGACTGACTACATAAATCACGGCCATGACACTCAAGACCAAAACTACCGTCACAATGGCCAGGCCTGTCCAGCGCCGCTTGACAGGTACTGATTTACGATCTTTTCCAGAACCAGAACCAGGACTTCCGACGAGTTCCGGCTGCTGTGCGGTTTTCGAAACAGATTCGTCCCCGGTCGTTTGGCCACGAGCCTCGCCACGAGCCTCGCCGGGTGTCTTGTCGCGAGCCTCCCCGGGCGTTTGGCCGCGAGCTTTATCGTGCGTCTCCTCCGTCTCCGCTTCGGTCACGGCTTGTTTCCCGGTATCCGATTTTGATCCGACAGCGGTCGCATCTTTCTCAGGTGTGTCGTCTGCTTTCACCCGTTCTGTGAGCGTGCTCGCTGTTGTCGTTTCCATGTCCTCATCTGCCAGGGAAACAATCTTGCCGCCTTCGAGGGTCAATGTTTCAAGCGACCTGTATTTATAATTCACCGCTGAAACGAGCCCCGCTTCCGGTTCGAATACAAGGATGTTATCACGGAAAATGAACCTGCCGAGGTCTTGAATTTCCATACCTGTAGATTCGTTGGCACGCGACCGCGCAAAATCCACATAGTTTTGAAGCTGATCCGTCACTTCCTCGGCACTGAGGCCGAGTTTCGTTTGCAATATGGAATTGAGGCTGGACACGGATAAATTGAATCAGCGCGTTTTGAATTCGGGGATGATGTCGTCGTCGCTTTCCGCGACGAACGAAATAATATTCTCAGGCGGTTCGATTATTGTTGCCTGTTGCGCGGCAGATTTTCTGCGCGAATCACCCGCACTTGTTTCGGAACGCATCTGGATTTTTGCCGGGCGATGATGGATCGAAAACGTGCCGAGGCCCGGGACAAACAGTTCGTCCCCCGCGACAAGCGCCTCGTGGATGGCTTCCACAAGTGCCAGTTCAAAATGCATTGCCGATTTAGACATGTGCCGAAACTTGTTGCGAATCAGTAGTCGCTGCAAATAAAACGTATGAAATGAAAGGGACGATCACCAGCGCCATCGAACGCCGGCGTAAAAAACGCCCGCATCCAGCTCGTAATTGTCCCAGAATTCGGTTTTCCTTCCGAGATTCCTGACGCCTACAACCGATGCCGCATTCTCAGTCACAAAATACGCGGCTTCAAGACCGATCCCGAAGACTCGGTCAATTTTTTCTGTTTTTGCGCGGTCACGATACCTGGGTGATTCCAGACGCAGGCTTCCTTTAAGAAGGAGCTCGCCCCCGAAGGGGTCCAGTGTGATAAATCCGGACAGGCTCAGAGGCGATAAATACGGGATATCGGTGTCTGTATCGTCCAGTGTTCCACTGCGATATACCATCGAAAACGATGCGCTCGTTCCAGATACGAGGGCAATCATTCCTTCGGCTTCCAGATAGAGGATTGACGCACCTTCATAACTCACCGTACCGTATCCGAGTCGATAGGGCGTCGATCCGGCGACTTCATTTTCTATGACCCGATAATTCTGAATGTCTTTCCATCCCACTCGTCCTCGAATCGAAGCCTTCTGATTTGAGATTATCGTTTCGCCGAAAAGATGGGTTGATGTAAGAACCGGCTGGTAGGCCAGTGCGTCCTGGGCAAACGGTGCGAGCCGGTACACGTCGGCAAAAGAACGTGTTTCGATTTCCGGCGCGTTGACCAGAGAGAATTCAATACCGGGCGCCATGGTGTACCGAACCCTGAAATCGGGCACAAAATAGATGAGATCCCGATCCCCTCCGGATTCCGACTGTCCGTCGGCTCGGAAGCCGAGTATACGCGCTGAGGCTGAAACAGAAATCTGGTTGGAATAATCAAAATGAAAGCCGGCAGATCCGTTTCCTGACGAAATAACGTCGGTACCGAGATCTGAAAAATCTATCGACTGTCGAGAATAGGCCAGATCCCCTACAAGTCGCCCGCTTTGGGCATCGATGGCTGCCGAAGCATCCATGAAAAATCTGCTCTCGTCGGTGGATGGCAGATCAGGCAGACCTGAATTAGCGTTGACGAGATCGGTGTCAACGGAGGAGCCACCGAATCCCGCCTCCAATGCAAGGTGCGATCCGCCCCGAGATCCGGATGTCACAAATGCCGATCCCAGCCACTGCGAAATCGTTCGGTCCGGAGCAGAAAGAATCAGGCTCGTGTCGGCCGATATGGCACCGAAAAGATTGTATGAGTTACGATCTCCACCAAAATCTGCTCCGTACTGAATATTGCCCGATGCCGAATGAATGGCCACGCCTCCGGACTGCGCGTCGGCTGCCGTGGAAATATGACGGAATTCCGAGAACGGTTCTCGCCCGTCCGTTGCGCCCAGATCGGCTCTTGCAGTCAGTGTTGTCCGAGCGTTCAGGGGTACGCTGACGGTTCCTTTCAGATATGCGGTCAGATATCTGCCGACTCCGGCTTCGATCATACCGGTAGAGGCTTTTCTGAGTGCCACAGACGACATCGACGGAGGAATCGGCGCCGTGAGAGGACTGGGCGGAAGATCTCTACTCTGCTGTTTGTAGGCTTCCACGAACGGAATTCTACCCGGCGTAATATCGGGAACGCGCGGGGGCGGATTGAATCCGGCGAGTGGCTGCCTGCGAAGAGACGGGAAAGAAATCACGAGGTCTCCTGTTATTTCGACGATTTGCGGAGCGAGGTCCGGCAGAGTTACCTGGGCCGATACCATGCGCGGGGCGGCAACGTATGGCGCGACGAAGCACGTCAGAACAATAAATCCGAAGAGGTATGAACTGTTGGCTTTCATGGATAATTCAGACTTCATTGTCCCAACCTCGTCTTGGCTTCCGTGGCCGACCGACTGTACTCGGTGTCCGGATAATCTGACAGTATCAGGTCAAACAACCGGAGCGCTTGTCCAATATCGCCGAGCGATTCGAAGGCCTCGGCCTGTTTCAGATATGCTCTCGCCGTGAAGGCAGGATAACCGGGGTAGAGGTCGTTCATGCGGCCAAGGGTTTCGATGGCCTGTGCCGCCTGGCCGCTTTCGAGATCCAGCACGCCGAGGCGATAGAGGGCGTCGGCTCCGGTTTCGTCCAGGCTCCGAGATACGACCAGATTCAGAAGTCGCCGGGCCTCTATCCGATCTCCCTTGTCCAGATTGATTCTTGCCAGTCCCATATATGCGGGGGTCGTCTCGGGAGCATCCGGGGCCAGGCTTACGGTTTCCAGGAGCAATTGCTCTGCCTCTGCCTCCTGTCCAAGGGCACTCATGGCCACACTGCGACCATACCTGGCCTCGGCGACTACGCCGGGTTGGGAACTGTACCGATTCTCAAGATCAAGAAATAAAGTGAGTGCATCGTTGTAGCGGTTCGCATCGAGCAACAGATGTCCCAGCATGCGCGAGGCCTGTTCGTGCCTTGTACTTTCCGGGTAGTTGTCTACAACCTGACTTAAATAGGTGATGGCTTCACTTTTTGACTCGCGATCGGCATAAATCGAGCCCATATAGAAATATGCGTCGGCAACATAGGTATCGGTTCGGGCGGTTCGAACGAACTGCTGGAAATCTGCAAGGGCCTCATCGACCAATCCGCTTTGATATCTGGTTTCGGCTTGTCGGAATCGCAGCTGATCAACCATGGGAGAATCCGGATTGCGCGCGACAAATGCGGCAACAATCGAATCTGCCCGGGCTTCGTTACCCTCTGCAAGCAATGCAAAGTGAATTCCGGTGGCGGCATCCGCAGTAAACGGACTGTTCGGGTATCGCTCGAGAACAAGCTGATAAGCGTCAACGGCTTCATCACGTTGTCCGGCGTTGAAATAGGCATCCCCAATTCCGTACTGAGCTTTGGCTGCCAGCGGGTCACGCGGATAGTTTGCAATGAGAGTTTCATACTCTGCGATGGCCTGTTCGAAATCCTGACCCAGAAAATACAGGTACCCGAGTGAGTATTGAGATTCCTCGCGCCATTCGCTCGATACCCAGTCTGTGAGCAGACTCCGAAAGGTTGAAATGGCTTCATAGGTATCTCCCGCGTTAGAGTATGCCTGCCCGATCTGATACAGCGCATAATCGTTTCCGTCGCCGGCCAATCGTCCGTAGATGCGAACGGCATCCTGGTATCGTTTCAACGCAAAATAACTGTCGGCTAACCGAAGACGCGCGTCAAAGCGATAGGGGACACTTCCCGCATCATCGGCATACGCTGCGAGAAACCGTTCAAACTCGGGAGCGGCGCGGGCGTACGATTGTTGCTTGAAATACGTCCAACCCAGCGCGTAATACGCCGCCTCCTTGTTTCCTCCTCGTGGGAATTCGTTCAGATATTGCTTGAATCGTTGTTCCGCAGTCGCAAACTGATCCAGCTGGAACGCGCTTTCGGCAGCCCAGAAAAGTGCTTCGTCTGCTTTCGGACCGGTCCGGTTTGCATCGTAGATTTTCATGAACTGGGGAGCAGAGACTGAATAGTCTCGATTCCGATATAAAAGCCATGCCTTCTGAAAGGTGACTTCTTCGCGCAGCGAGGCGGGCGCTGCCTCAAGATCTATCGCTTCGTCAAACAACCCGAAAGCGGAATCGAAATCACCGAGGGCAATGGCGGTGTTTGCGCGATGAAGCGTTGCTTCGGCATACCGATCGGAGCGTGGATATTTATCTGTCAATTCCCCGAATACTCCGAACGCCTCGCGCCACTGTCGCCTTTCGTAATAAAGAATGCCCAACTCTTCGAGCGCGTTGTCCGCAAGATCAGCGCGAGGATACGTGTCGGCTGCTTTTCTGAACGCTGCTGCCGCCGCATCCACTTGCTGCGCAAGCTTCAGGTTGACTGCTTCGTAATACATGGACTCGGCCGCAAGATCATCGTTGCCCGATTCGTGAACAAGACGAAATTGCTCGGCAGACCACTCATAAGAGCCTTCCAGATAATAATTCCAAGCCAGTCCGTAAAGAGCTCGACGGTAATACGGGCTGCCGGTATTATCCTCCGTAAAACGACGGTAGTAAAGAATGGCTTTCCGGCTGTCCCGAAGGTGGTTGTATGACTCGGCCATCAGAAACAGGGCGCGTTCCTCGATCGCTCCGGTGATATTGGGGAGTCGACGCTCTATCTCGGAGATCGTCCGGATGTAATCACTGGTTTCATAATACACCTCGGCGAGAGCGAGTTCGATATTGGCAGAGAGAGGGGAAGCCGGGTACTCGGATACAAGCCTCTCGAATGTCCGGGCTGCATCGTCATAACGCATCAGCCGAACCTGGTGATACGCGAGTGCATATAGCGCCCGCGGAGCTGTGTCTGTTCTCGGGTACGAGTTGGCTGCATCCGTGAAGTAGGCGAGCGCGTCATTATTGCGTCCGAGCCGCTGCGAGGATTCGCCCATCCAGTAGACCGCTTTTGCCGCCTGCTCGTCAGAAGGACTTGCGTCGAGTACGCGCGCCAGTGTTTTGATGGCCTCCTCATGCGACCCTGATTGAATGAAATGTCGTCCCAACGTCAGGTGAGCCTGGAACGAGTACGGGTGAAGCGGATAAAGCTCATCGAACTGTTCCAGAAGCCTGACGGCCTCCGCTTCGTCACCCAGTGTGAGCCTGGCCTCCGACTCATAATAAAGCGCTTCGGGCAGGCGGAAATGGTCCGGGAAAGCGCGTCGATAGTCTGCAAACGACTCGGCGGCACTTGAAAACAGGTTCGATCGATACTGTCCAAGAGCAGTCGCAAACACGTCATCCGGTAGAGGGTCACGTGGTTGACTTACTGCGAATTGCCCCGGTACCAGCAAAAGGGCGAATATCGACGCGAGAATGGCTGCTTTGAAACGAATACGGATGAGCTGCTTGCGTTTGAAACGTTTACGATTATTTCGATCCAGATTATTTCGACCCAGATTGAATCGATTCCATACAGAAACGCCGGTGCCAGCTACCGGCCTTTTTGTGGTCATGCAGAAGAGGGGCCTCCCCCTTTGTCTAACTATATACCGTGCCACGAAATGAAGTGAACAATACGTACTGAGCTGGCTGACGTTTCCCGACAATTGTATTTTAAAGCAATTGTATTTTAAAGCGATCGTATTCTAAAGCGATCGTATTTTTCGGTAAGAACCCCGTGTCATCTTTTGTGTCCGTATCTTTTCGAGTTTTGATTGAACTTATGAACCCATGAAATATGGATATCCTCGCGGTTGGTACTGTCGCACTTGACTCCATTGAAACACCCTTCGGTTCCGTGGAAAGGGCGCTCGGTGGGAGTGCAATGTATATTACACTCGCCGCTCGTCATCTGACGCGCAAGGTTTGTCTGGTCGCGGCCGTTGGCGGTGATTTTCCCGACGCATATGTAAAGATCCTGGAATCTGCCGGGATTGATCTCTCCGGGCTGGAAATCCATGAGGAGGATCGCACTTTTGCCTGGTCAGGCAGATACCATAAGGACCTGAACGAACGCGACACACTTTTTACGGATTTAAACGTTCTGGAGACGTTCAAGCCTGAGATTCCGTCCAGTCAACGGACGAGTCGCATCGTGTGCCTGGGCAATCTTGACCCGTCTATCCAGATTGGCGTATTGGATCAGATGGAGAGTCCGGATTTTGTAATTCTGGATACCATGAATTACTGGATCAACAAAACTCCGGAAATGCTTCGCGTCGTGCTTGGTCGTATCGACTGCTTGACTGTCAACGACTCGGAAGCGCGAGAGCTGACCGGAGAGTCCAACCTGGTACGTGCGGCACAGAAGATTCGTGACATGGGTCCGGATGTGCTGGTGATCAAGAAGGGGGAACACGGGGCTTTTCTTTTTGCCGGGGAAAGCGTATTCATTCTTCCGGCATTTCCCCTGGAGCACATACTGGACCCTACAGGGGCTGGGGATGCGTTCATGGGCGGATTTGCCGGATTCCTGGCCCAGAATCGATCGATCTCGCTTGATGCTTTGAAAAAAGCCGTTGTTTACGGCAGCGCGGTCGCCTCGTTCACGGTGGAAAAATTTGGACCGGACAGACTCCTTTCCCTGGACTCGAACGAGATTGAGAATCGTGTTCAGATGTTTCATGATTTAACATCGATTCCGCAATCAGTTGTCCAGGACCTGTGATCACGAGACTGTCCAGGACCTGTAATCTCGAGGCTGTCCAAGACCTGTAGTCACGAGGCTGCCCAGGACCTGTGATCGACGTGCCGCGAAAAGGATACAAACCGCGAGCAATTCGCGATCTATTGAGATGATTCTACTCCCTTTCTTATATGCGTCCGGGCCGTGGCGACCCAGATGTTCTCGATGTCACTGATAGGGACGTTTATGATGGTCGCAACCCGGATGATATCCATCGGCTCAATCGCGGCGATACGTTCGAAAGAGTCAAATCCTATCTGTTTAAGAATAGATTTCTGAGTCGGGTCGAGCGAAAACGAGCGAGAGGGCTTCGCATTCAAA
>JACZYD010000093.1 GCA_022571255.1 Bacteroidota bacterium | reverse complement strand
TGCGCTCAACGGTTTAGGCTACGAAATGCTGGCGGCCGAAGACACGGAAGGCGCGATCAAGATTTTCGAAATGAATACCGTGCAGTTTCCCGACGCGGCCAATCTCTGGGACAGTCTGGCCGAAGGACACATGAAAGCAGGGCATACCGATCTGGCGATCGAGTATTACACAAAAACGCTGGAGATGGACCCGGACAATGATAACGCAAGGGTTATGTTGGAAGAACTTCGGAATTAGGCCTCGCCTCCGTCGATGAAATACCAGGCCCTTCGAATCCGGCCGTCTACGATCTCGTAGATTCCCATGGCTGAAGCGCTCACATCTTGGCCGTCTTTGCCTTTGTGGCTGACGACTTCCCTGAAACTTACCCGGTTTCCATCGATGGCATATTGTTCGATAGAGGAGTGAACCTTTCGCCCTCCGGCGAAATAATTGATCATGCTCGTTCGGAAGTTCTGTTTGCCTGAAACATCGATCATCAGCGTGTCCGAAGTCAAGGAAAACCATATGAAGTCATCGGAAACGTTTTTGACCAATCGTTCAATATCTCCTTTATTGAATGCGTCTACCTGATCATATAAAACATCCAGAATCGGCCTTTTTTGAGCGTGTACACCATTGGCAAACAACAGGGCCAAGACAATCATCAGTCGTTTCATGCGGTTACTCGGGGTATATGGTATGTATTCCGTGCCGGAACCTGTCCTGAAATCCTCGTCTGTCAGTTTAATGCTCGAACACCCGTAAATGTGTATCAGAGAGGACTTCTGACAAATGCTGAGTGAAGATTGCGTCTACCCAATGGTCATTCATGACAGCGGAAATCGATTTACCGCCGCGGCCTCGGCTGTTCGGCTGTTCGGCTGTTCGGCTGTTCGGCTGAATCTGCAAAACACGGAATGAAACTCCTACAATACGCGAAATCTGAAAAGTAATTCGGGCCTGCAAACAGTATTACTTGCGGTTGACATTCGCAAAATCGTGGTGTCGTGAAATATGTACCCCGAACAGTACATGACGAACTCTCATCATCCTCGAGCGCGACAGGTGCCGTGGTACTCCAAGGACCAGCGGCGTTTGGAAATACAGCGACAGCCTGGCGGGGATCTTCGTTGCACGAGAACGCATCACATCGACCGTCAGGACCGAATTGATTCTTTCGGATAAACCAGTTACGTTTAGAGCCAAGCACCACGGTGTTGCCGTCTTTCCTGCCTTCTACATTCTTCCCCTGAAGTTGTGACCGAAATGAAATCTTCACGTATCTCTCTCGCCCTGTTCATCGTCGCATTTCTTACCGTCGCTCTACTGAGTGCACTTCCCGGCGCAAAAGAAACACGTGCGCAAAATATTGCGGCCCACGAACTCATGAGCTTTTTCATTACGAGTTCCGGCCCGGGCAATGGTGCCGATCTCGGCGGACTGGACGGCGCCGACAAACACTGCCAGACATTGGCTGAGGCGGTGGGGTCCGAAGGCCGAGACTGGCGCGCTTATTTGAGCGCGCACGCCACACAAAAGACTGCAAAAGACGATGCGAATAACGCCGTAGAGGAAATCGACGTGGAGAACGCCGTAGAGGATGTCGCATCCGTTAACGCGCGCGATCGAATCGGTGCCGGTCCGTGGCATAATTCGAAAGGAGAACTTGTGGCCGACAATGTTGGTGACCTGCACGGCGAAAACTCAAAACTCAGCAAAGAAATCTCCCTCAACGAAAAAGGAGAGCCCGTAAACGGCCGGGGCGACCGACCCAATATGCATGATATCCTTACAGGCTCAAATCTTGACGGAACACTGTACGCCGGAGAAGGCGACACAGCGTGCGAGAATTGGACCAGCGATAGTGAAGACGGCAGCGCACGAGTCGGGCATCACGACAGAAACGGCGGCGGCCAGAATCCAACATCCTGGAATTCAGCCCACGGCTCTCGGGGTTGCGGTCAGGCCAACCTGCAGGCCACAGGCGGCAACGGTCTTTTTTACTGCTTTGCCGTCGCCAAGTCTGCGAATTGATGTCACCCATTGAAGCGCTGGAATTCCATCCATTGACCAGCGATCGTTTGCGTGATTTTGAAAATCTATTCGGCCCTCGGGGAGCCTGCGGCGGATGCTGGTGCATGTACTGGCGCCTCAGCAGGCGACAATTCGAATCGCAAAAAGGAGAAGAAAACCGCATGGCGATGAGAGAACTTGTCGATTCGGGTGTGGTGACCGGTCTGTTGGCATACGCAGGTGACAAACCGATAGGTTGGTGCGCGCTCGCTCCGCGCGATCAATATCCGGCGTTGGCGAGGTCGAGGATTATGAAGCCCGTGGACGAACAACCGTGCTGGTCGGTCGCGTGCCTGTTCGTCCACAAAAACTCCCGCAAACAATCGGTCGCAACCCGGTTACTCTCGGCAGCAGCTCGGTATGCGAGGTCCAGGGGAGCGACAATTCTCGAGGGCTATCCCGTTGAACCGAAAGGAAAAGACATCCCTCCGGCCTTTGCATGGACTGGAATTCCAAAGGCATTCATCAGGGCCGGATTCCACGAATGCGCCCGCCGATCGCCGACGCGGCCCATCATGAGAATTATGCTGGACGCTGGTGGCGAGTTGCCATAGGTCCTGAACATCGTCAGGCACGCCCGGTACCAGCCATGATGAAAATGTTTTCCGACGATCGATCGAAAAAGAGAGGATTCGGATACCTGCCGAAAACTCTGCTGCTGCTGACCGGGATACTTCCCTTCCTGGTTATCGGTTGCGATAGCAGTGACACGGATGCCGATGATGAGTTCACACTGACCGGTACGTGGCAAGGCCTGGTCGCTCAAAGCGGGGGTGGATACCCGACGCTCGTTTACCCTGTTTCCATGGAAATTCGGGAGTTGGTACCAGGTGAAGAATCCGGTTCCATCACGTATCTGCATCTGAATTGTTCTGGTCGGTTGACGTTCGATCGAAACAGTTCAGGCGTCTATATCTTCTTTGAGGAGATCACCACGAATCAGGACAAATGCACGACCCAGGGAAGAATTGACGTCGAAGAAAAAAGCAGCCGCGAAATAATCTGGGAATGGCACGAGGTGGACGGCAGAGGTCCGTTCGGCGTGGCGATATTGAAGAAGAAATAGGGCTGTTACATGTCGGCGCCAGCCGCAGCTTCCGGTTGTTCGGGAGCAGCGAGGAAACTGCACGTCACCTGTCGGTGCTCCAATGGCAACTTCCCCGGGTTTTCTCCCACAGCCGGTTCAACCCGGCAGGTAATGAGACACTTTCCGGTGTTTTCGATATATTCCGGTCGTCAAGCCCCGTCCGTTTCGATATATTCCGGTCATCAAGCCCTGTCCGTTTCATTTTCACGTTGCCCCGACATTAACTATGCGCCGCTACCTCCTCGTCCTCACCGTAATCCTGTTTGCCTGCTCATCCGCCGCGTCACAGTCCCTTTATTCCGATGACACCAGGTCGCTTCTTGGATTTGGCGGTGCTATAGCCGTATCCGGCGGAGATGTTTTCATAGGATCAGCGCCCGTAGGATGGCCATCGGGTTCTGATCCTGCCGGCCAGGTGTATCGCTACACGCGCGACGAGCAGGGCAACTGGTATGAGGCGGAAAAAATAGCGGCCTCTGACGGAGTTCTGGGGGATGAATTCGGTCGGTCGATTCTTGTCGAAGGCGATTTAATGATGATCGGCGCGCCGGCGGCAAACGCGGGCAATGGCGCGGTGTATGTTTTTGAAAAGATGGACGGCGAGTGGACACAGACCGGCAAGGTCTCTCCGGAGACGCACCTGGCCGACGGTTTCGAATTTGCAGGTGCCTACGCGCGAGGCGGCTACCGGACACAGACGATGGCCATGGTAGAAAATAATGTCGTGGTCACCTCTTACAACGCAGACAAAGCGGAGGGCGCTCTGCATATTGTCCATCAAATGGAAATGACGTGGCATGAAATGGGAACGCTGACAGACGCCGCCGCCTGGGCGGTTACTTCGTTCGGCGATCGTCTTTTCGTCGGGACTCCGGAAGCCGACGAAGGCCGTGGAGGAATTCTCATTTACGAATATGTGGACGGACGCGACTGGGCATCTGCTGGAAAAATCGAAGGTGGTGACCAGGGTGAAAAAGTGTTGTTGGGCCGCTCCCTCGCGGCGTCCGGCAACAAACTCTATGTCGGAGCCGTCGGCTACGAGCAATTCGGGGCCGTTCTCGTGTACGAACTCGACTCGGATGGCAACTGGCAGCACGTGCAGACACTCCAGGAAATGGAGCCGGTAGAAGATGGGCGAAAATCATCCCAGTTCGGACTGGGATTGGCGATTTCCGGCAGTGACTTACTCGTTGGCGCCCGCGGCGCCGCATTCGTCTACGATACCTCGGATCTGGATGCCGGCTACGTTGAGATTTCCGCACCCGAAGCACAAAAAGGACGCGGGTTTGGCGTGGGTCTGGGCATAGAGGGCGATGTGATGGCGATAGGATCGCCAAGCGCCGACTTTGAATCCGGTCGCGCCACGATTTACGAGCGGGGTCCAGACGGCAGGTGGAACCTCTCTTGGGCTGCCGAAAACGATGTCAACGGGTTTGAATCGATCAGTGGCGACCAGATCGACTGCGAAGATGGTAAAGTTGCCGGGCTGTTCCCGTGCGACAATGTAGATTTGATTTCGATGGTGTCAACTGGCGACCTGGTACACGATCGCGGAGCCAATCTGAATGACATCTGGGGATGGGAAGATCCGAAAACCGGCACAGAATACGTGCTCGCCGGCCGGACGGACGGCGTATCGTTCATTGATATTTCCGATCCCGGCCACCCGGTGATCGTCGGGCAGCTCATGCGCACCGAAGGATCACCCGGAAGCTGGTGGCGCGATATTAAAGTGTATAAGGATCACGCATTTATTGTGGCCGACGGAGCAGGCGAACACGGCATGCAGATATTTGACCTCAAGCAGCTTCGGGACGTTGACGCCGCTGATATGCCTGTCGAATTCGAGGAGTCGGCTCATTACGATCGCCTTGCGAGTTCTCATAACATCATTATCAACGAGGAGTCGGGCTTCGCATACGCGATCGGGAGCCGCTCGGGCGGCGAAGGGTGTGGTGGTCAATTACATATGATGGACATTCATGACCCGCTGAATCCTCAGTTCGTCGGGTGCTACACCCATCCTGATTACGGAGGAACCCACGATGCGCAGTGTGTGATTTATCGCGGGAATGACGCGGCCTACAGAGGCCGCGAAATCTGCCTCAACTCGAACGGCAGCGCCCTCATCATCGCCGACGTAACGGATAAATCCGACCCGAGAACAGTGGCCGTGGCAACGTATCCGAAAACCGCTTACACGCACCAGGGCTGGCTCTCGGAGGATCACAATTATTTCTACATGAACGATGAACTCGACGAGATGAATAAAATTGTCGACCGGACACGCACGTTGATCTGGGACGTGAGTGATCTTGAGGAGCCGACGCTTGTCAAAGAGTTTTATCACGATAACGGAGCCAGCGACCACAACCTGTATATCCGGGGCAACTTCATGTATCAGTCCAATTACCAGTCGGGACTGCGTATTCTGGATATTTCGGACCCGGAAAACCCGGTTGCGGTCGGTTATTTCGATACCGCTCCGTACGCGGACGATACGTTTGGTTTTGCGGGATCGTGGAGCAATTATCCGTATTTCAAAAGCGGCATCATTGCAATAAGCAGCCAGGCCGAGGGCATTTTCCTGGTCAGGAAGCGGGAGGTGGATCTGTAGGGCAAAGTCCCAAATGCTCGACGAATGGCAGATAGTCTTTGTCGGAGAACAACAGGTCGTGCCCGTCTGATATGCAGAACGTGGCGATGATCACATCGGCGGTACTCCTTACGGTGATCCCTCGTCGCCTGAGTATTCGAACATTCTCTGCGCTCTTGATCGCCAGATCGACACCCAGCATTTCATAAATAGTGAGCGAAAGGAGAAGTTCTTTCGCTGTGAAAAACCGGCTGGAGGATCGAAATCCCTGTAAAACTTCGGTAATGATCAGATCGCCGATTGCCAGATGCTTTCTGCCCAGTAGTGAGTCAAGCATGTTCGTCGCTCGGGTTGCGCGGCCGTTGAAATAGTCAACCCAGACACTCGTATCAACAACCGTCATTACCAGTTTCGCATCTCATTAAGGTCACCTTCCCATTTCAGTTTTCCTCTGAACTCTTTGATGCGAGCCTGCTTGCTGAGGAGCAAAAGTAATTCTAATCCCTGCTGCACGGCCTCACGTTTTGTCTTGATACCCGTGATATGCAGGACATTCTCCATGAGTTCGTCGTCAATAACGATATTGGTTCTCATCACAGAATCGGAAATCTGATGTGTATGTTTATTCCATCTTGTACACATCGTCCGAATTGTTTGTTTCCGTAATGTTGATTCTGTTCCGCGGCTGCCTGTCCCGCTACTGACTGTCTGGGTTCCGGCTGTCCAGCTCCCGCTTGGCCCCCTGCTCATTGACACACATCCGGATCATACGTAACCTTCGTGCCTACGAATGAATCCAAACCCCGAAACCAATGCCGATTAATCGAATATGGCACGGCTGGACCAGCCAGGGCAACGCGGACACGTATGAGACCCTGCTCAGAGACGTCGTTTTCGCGGAAATTGAGGCAAAGAAGATCACAGGGTATCGCGGTATCGAACTGCTGCGATGCGACCACGGAAACGGCACCGAAACCGAGGTCGAGTTCATAACCATCATGACGTTTGACTCGCTGCAGAGTGTGATTGATTTTCAGGGTCCGGATTATCAGACTGCGTACGTACCGGATTCCGCACAACAACTTCTCAAGCGATGGGATAAAACGTCTGGTCACTTTGAGGTCAGGGAAAAGAGGCAATACGGGTAGGAACCTGTTACGTCGCGCAGCCCAGATCACCCGCTTCCCACTCCCTGGTCTGCAGTGGCAATTCCAAGAAATCGTTTCATTTTTCGAATTGATGGGTTATGTGTTGCCATAGTCTGCACTTTCGCACCGGCGAAGCGTCAAAATGAAATGCTCCGTTAATTCTCAGGATGAAGAAATGAAACGTGTTATTGTGGTCCTTCTGGTGGCTTTTATTTCGGTCTCCTGTTCGGATTCAGATTCCGGATCGAAAAAAAATGCAAAACACCTTTTTATTTTGTCCGGCCAATCGAACATGGTCGGATTGATTCCGGACGAGTCTTTTACACCTGCGGTAGAAGCAGCATTCGGACCCGAGAACATTATCGTCGTCAAGGACGCTGCGGGTGGCCAACCGATTCGAAGGTGGTACAGGGATTGGCGCCCGGAGCAGGGTGATAGACCGAGGGGCACGGGTGATTTGTATGAAAACCTGATGGCCAAGGTAGACAGCGCCATAGCAGGCGCTACGATGGAAAGTATAACGTTCATCTGGATGCAGGGTGAGCGGGACGCGCGCGAAAAACACGGCAGCGTTTATGCGGCCAGCCTAAGCGGCTTGCTCGGCCAGCTCAGCGAGGATCTTGCGCGCGACGACATCAATTTCGTCATCGGACGATTGAGCGATTTTGACATGGAGAACGAAAGACTTCCGCACTGGACAATGGTGCGCGACGCACAGGTGCAATTTGCCGACCACTACGTACGCGGCGCTTGGGTAGATACCGACGATTTGAACGACGGAGTGAACAGAGACGGTAAAGAGATCGAGAACGACCTGCATTATTCGAGCAACGGTTATATCATTCTGGGTCAGCGGTTCGCTGAAAAAGCAATAGCGCTGATAATCGCTTCTCAGCGTTAGCTGTCGGCGGCGCAGCCATAATCGGTCGGTGGCGCAGCCATAACCGGGCGGCAGCGCAGCCATAACCGGGCGGCAGCGCAGCCATGATCGGTCGGTGGCGCAGCAATAACCGGTCGGCGGCGCAGCCATGATCGGTCGTCGGCGCAGCCATAATCGGTCGTCGTCTTTCGAACTGTGTCGACTCCGGCCTCAATTTCGTATCATTTGCCATCTCTCAAACGAAACGATCCGGCCGTGCGGCAGTATTCTGTTCGCATCGGAAAGAATTACGCATTCGCAAACCCTTGATACTGATCTGCTGAAGTAATCACAGTGCACAAAAAACGTCCTGATATACTGGCCCCTGTCGGTTCATACGAATCGTTGACCGCAGCCATCGATGCGGGCTGTGACTCTGTTTATTTCGGAGTGGAACAGCTCAACATGCGCTCGCGATCCTCCATCAATTTCACGACCGATGACCTTGCCCGTATTTCCGAAATCTGTAATTCTCACAGCGTAAAAGCGTATCTGACGCTGAATACGATTCTGTATGACCACGATATGGCGCTTATGCGCACTATCGTCAGCGCGGCAAAGGAAGGCGGGATTTCAGCGGTCATCGCTTCCGATCATGCGGTGATGGCTTACGCGAAATCGATCGAATTTCCTGTGCACGTTTCCACTCAGGCCAATGTCAGCAATATTGACACGGTCGATTTTTATTCGGTCTACGCGGACCTGATGATCACTTCTCGGGAGCTCAGCCTTGGACAGGTCGAGAGCATTGTCACGGAGATCAAGCGGCGCGAAATCAAAGGGCCGTCAGGCAATCTGGTCCGGATAGAGATATTTGCACACGGCGCCCTGTGCATGGCAACATCGGGGAAATGTTATCTGAGCCTGCACTCGCACAATGCGTCCGCCAACCGGGGAGCCTGCATTCAGAATTGCAGAAAAAAATACGTGGTCATCGATAAAGAAGAGGGCATTGAACTGGAGATCGACAACGAATACATCATGAGTGCCAAGGATCTTTGCACGATTGGTTTTCTGCCGAAACTGGTGGATGCCGGAATCAATGTTCTGAAAATTGAAGGTCGTGGTCGGGCAGCGGATTATGTGCACACGACGGTCAGTTGTTACCGCGAAGCCGTCGAAGCTGTTGAAAACGGAACCTATGGACGGGAAAAAATCGAGGACTGGCTGCAGAGGCTCTCGACCGTGTTCAACAGGGGTGTCTGGGACGGGTATTATCTCGGAAGGAAAATGGGCGAGTGGAACGATTCGTATGGATCGAAAGCCACCGAAAGAAAAATCCTGATTGGAAAAGGTGTCAAATATTTCAAAAAGATCGGAATTGCCGAGTTTCGGCTCGATGCCAACTCGCTGAAGAAAGGCGACAGGATTCTGATTTCCGGGCCCACCACGGGCGTTATCAATGCCACCGTGGAGGAGCTCCGAGTCGAGGGAGAACCCGTCGATGAAGTTGCAAAAGGAATCTCCTTTTCGGTTCCTGTGCCGCAGGTGATCAGGCCGTCCGACAAGCTTTACAAAGTTGTCGCGAGGTAATGGTCCGGATTACGTATTTCCGGGATAAATGCATCGGCTGCAATGCGTGTGTTGAAGCAGCCCCCGATCGGTGGCGTGTTTCCAGGAAGGACGGAAGGTGTACTCTGATCGGTGGCCAGGAAAAACGGCGGGTGTACCGAGCCATGATCAGCCTGGACGAGTATGCCCGCAACGCACGAGCAGCAGCCAATTGTCCCGTTAAAATTATTCGCCTTGAGGTGTTGTAACGCAAGTTGACGGTTCGATGCGGAGTCGTCGACTGCTACTTCTCCATAAAAATGAGAGGTGTGCAGAGGGTTGCCCATCAGACCCGATACGTGTCGGGCTTCCAGTTTTTGATCGACTTTTTGATGTCATCCTCACTCGTTCCGTTTCGGACCGCATCGCTCGCGAGATCATCGTATTCCTCGTCGGATGCAAATCGGAGGCCGATAATCTGACGTACCGTCAAGGCCGAGTCGAGAAGGGAACCGGTGCGCACAAAAATCCGAAGATTTTCCTCGGCGACTATGGCTCGATCTGGCGCTTTCAAAGAAAATTCGCGGGAGAAATACGCGCTGAGCGTCAGACCAACAATAACAGCGACCAGGAGGATTGCACCGTCCAGGTTCTGGTTTCCGACTGAGACCACCACGGACCGGACTGCTCCGATAAAGGTAATCAGAAGGATGGCGAACAATACATAGTGGTACCCTGGTACCATCCGACTGTGGTTTGAATAATTTTGATCGGGCATTTCAAGTGGGTTTGGTATTGAGCAGGAATGACCGTGACTGACAATATAACTTGAACCGGCGGGCTTCCATGCGTCTACCGACTTTCACTTGAAGCGTATGGAACATACCCTGTCAGGGTCAGGATTGACTGAAACGCTCTCGCGGGTCCCGTCGATAAATTCGGCGAAAGAAATGCCCGCGATTTTCTACTCGAAACCGTCAAAATAAATGAATCCGACGGCCCCGGCCGGGCGTTAAGAGGACCATGAATCAATTTCGCGTTTTTTTCCTGGCCGCTGTTCTTTGGACTCCTCTTATGGGAGGGCAGGCCGCAACTGCGCAGGGGTTCGGCTTCGCGGAGATGTCGTTCTCGGTCGATCCCGAGAGCGTGATTTCGATCCTGGGAAAAACCACCATGGGTTCTTTCCGATGCGAATCAGATCAGGTTCTAGGTAGTGGACGCCTCGGATGGTCCCACGAAGACACGGGTGAACCGTTCATCGAGGCCATACTGACCTCCCTGGTGACGGCCTTTGACTGCGACAATGGAAAAATGAGCGGCAATCTGCACAAGGCGCTCAAATACGAAGCTCATCCCGAGGTTTCGTTCAGCATCGACGATGGCTATGCGCGGTCGGCTGCCGAGGATGAGGGCGGTGATTATATACTACGCGCCTCCGGGATGCTGAGCATCGCGGGCGTCGAACGCGCAATTGACCTCCATCTGGTCGCAGAGCGAGAAGGTTTCGTGACGTTCCGGCTGAAAGGCACGGAGGAGATTCTGTTGTCAGACTACAGCATCGATCCTCCGTCGGCGCTGCTGGGCCTGATTCAGACGAAAGACAGCATCACGATTGAATTCAATCTGCTCCTGTCTCCCAAGATCGGGTTCTGAGAATCCGCACTTGACTTGAGAACAAACGCTCTGCAACAACCAACGGTCGATCCCATGTCACCGCACCACTACAACCCGTTCGCGCACTTGGATAACCGTCCCCGTATTCCCGGTATCCTTGCCGTATTGGCCTTTTTACTCTTTCTCCCCGGTTGCAACGCACCTCAGTCCGAGCCTGACCAATCCCTCAAGTCACTGTTTTCGGGGAAAATGCAGGTGATTGACCTGACCCATGCGCTCAGTTCAACAAACCCGGTCTGGGGCGCTGATTCTGAGAGTCCCTTTTCGTATGAAGTGCTTGCCGCCCACGAAAGCGGGCGGGCAGCGATGGGCGCTTTCAGTACCGCGGATCATTATGGCACCCATATCGACGCGCCGACGCACGGAGGAGACCATTTGCCGACTGTTGACGAACTTGGATATACCGATCTGTTCGGACCGCTTGTTGTTATTGATATTTCCGAACAATCCTCAGAAAACAACGATTATGCGCTCTCGATTGACGACATATCGGCGTGGGAGACAGCGAACGGACCGATCCCCGATCGTGCTGTTGTGATTGCCTATACCGGGTGGAGCGAGAAGTGGGATGATCACGAAGCGTATCTGAATCGAGATGAAAATAGAAGCCTCAGATTTCCAGGCTTTTCAGAAGAAGCCGCGCTATACCTGGTAAAGGAGAAAAATATCCTCGGAATCGGAATCGATAATATGAGCGTCGACCCTGCGGCCGTGCGGGGTTTTCCCGCGCACGGAGCTGTCAACGGAAACGGCAGATTCCACCTTGAAAATGTAGCCAACGTGCATCTTCTTCCTCCGTCGGGTGCTTTTCTGATTGTAGCTCCGATAAAAATTGAGGGCGGCTCGGGTGGACCCGTTCGCCTGTTCGCCGTTATTCCGTAATTCGATCGAAAGGTGTGCTTGCGCGAACAACCTTTCCTGTTCGCTGATATTTACCCCATGGAGAGCCCGTGAAAACTCCCGGCACCGATCGATCGGCAAGTTGATCATAGCCCTCCAAAGTAGAACCCTCCCGTTTATCTTTCGTTTATGCCCGCAACGTCCGCCCTGGCAATGGCAGAGAGCGTTCATACACATTTATTCAACCCGGACCCCCATGCACCCACGTTTCCGCTCCACCATCATATCCATCGCACACGTAATTACCCTGACCGCGTTCGTATTTCTCTTTCTAACCGTTCCGGCCATGAGTCAGGACCGGATAAAGAGTATGCCGGGTTATGAACAGTATTCAAAAATGAGCCCCGAGCTTCGCGGGGCCTTTGTTTCGGGGGCGCTGAACGTTCGCTGGGCGGAAGACAGCAAGTCTTTCGAGTACTCTTATGATAGTACGAGATACCGGTACGATGTGGGCACCCTTCAAGCGACCGAAATCGAAGAAGAGGAGTCGGAGACCAACCGGGGCCGGGGCCGGGACCGGGGCCGTGGGCGTCGACCCGCTCGCGGACGACAATTCGACTCTGTCGTATCGCCCGACGAGACGCTCAGATCGTTTTACCGCGATCACAACCTGTGGATCAGCAATGCAGACAGTACGGACGAACGGCAATTGACTACGGACGGCAGCGAAGACAGCCGGATCAAAAACGGTTCAGCCAGTTGGGTCTACGGCGAAGAGCTGAGTCAGAACACGGCGATGTGGTGGTCGCCGTCGGGCACAAGTCTGGCATTTTATCGATTTGACGAGAGCGGCGTCCCCGATTATTACATTCAGATGGACCAGACGAAGCTGCAAAGCACAATCGACACCGAGGCTTATCCGAAGGCGGGTGTCCCGAACCCGGTTGTTGATCTTTTCGTCTACGATCTTGCCGGTGGAAATACGATCCGGATGGACATTCGCGATGGCGGTCCATTCCGCGGAGATGTGGTCGGATATTATGCCTACAACATCAAGTGGTCCCCTGACGGCAGCGAGTTTCTCGTTAACCGGACGAATCGCCACCAGAATATTCTGGAGATTGCGGCCTGCAGCCCGCAGACCGGCTCGTGTCGCACCGTGGTCCGGGATGAATGGCCAGAAATAAAACCAATATTCCCGCATTCTTGGGGCTATCCGGAAAATATCGGCAATTGAGAAAACGAAAATCCACCAACCGCGTCGCTGGGCCGCATTTGAAACGTGCTTCGTCACTGCCGGTGTTACCAGCGTCTCGGAAGACGCTGAAGGGAAGACGCTGAAGGGAAGACGCTCCGGAGATTTTCATCCGCCTGCCGCCAGTTTGAATCTCCGGCCGACAGTAAAGGATGGGGGCGTAGCCGTCGCCACGCCCCCCGCGGGATGGGGTGGAGGGGA
>JACZYD010000199.1 GCA_022571255.1 Bacteroidota bacterium | reverse complement strand
ACGCGGCTCCGGCTCGGGACCTGGCAGCACTCTACCATGAGCGATGGGAAATAGAGTCGGCGTTCGATGAATTGAAGACGCGTCTTCGCGGTCGACGCGTGGTGCTACGAAGCAAAACACCCGACCTCGTCCGGCAGGAATTCTATGGACTGCTCCTGGCGCACTACGCCGTACGCGCCCTCATGCATGAGGCTGCTCTTGCCGCGGACATCGATCCCGACAACGTATCTTTTGTGCACAGCGTGCGCGTGGTAAGACGAAAAATACAGACGGCCAGAGGCCTCGGTGGATCCGGACCCGGTGACCTCGCGTCGCCATTTTCCCCCTCTGCCAACGGCCCTTCAGCATGAATGCCTACTGGAAGAGCTCCTCGAGACACGCGTCGTATCGAGTCGCGGACGTCAGAATCCCCGGGCTGTCAAGCGAAAACTGAGTAGCTATCCGTGCAAACACCGGCAATCCTGTCGAAATCCGAGACCGAAAAGAACCATCAGAATTTTCGAAGTTATCAGTATTGAGCATTCGGTAACATTTTTAACGAGGCAATGCGCGGTCGGGACGTCGTCGCTGCGAACCGCGGAGACACGTTCAAAGGAGACACGCCAGAGTTTATCGTCCGCCGTCACGAAGTAGATCCACTTCCCGGTGGGATCCCATTTCGCGAGATAGCCACCATTGATCGTGATCGGCCAGTACCCCTGGGTTCCATCGGGAAATGTCCTGACAGCGACCTCCCAATTCCCGGAACTGTTGGTCTGATACAGGAGGAGGTCGCCATCCGGGTGGAGCCGAGGCACCGCCTCGTCCACTGCGTGAATGATGGCAATATGAGGATGGTGGAGCTGGGCGGCCGCTTTGGCTTCGCGGCAGAACCTTGTGCGATCGTCGTCGCTTGCCAGCGCGGCTGACGGCAACACCTTGAAGGTGACCGTCCGGTCGAGCTACGTATCGCGCGCCCGGTACACGATTCCCATTCCCCCTCGTCCGAGCTCGGATTCGATCAAGTAGCAGTAGGATAAGTGTTTGCCGATCATTTTCATGTGTTGATTTGCGAAAACAGGCTTGGCCTGAATAAACGAGCTTCGGATCACAATGACAAAAATCCGCGGTTTATAGAAATGTTACAATCTGGTCTCAGGCTACTCTATCGTTGTAACAGTATCACTTTAATACTATATTTTGCCACGAAAAATCAGACAACTGAGAGCTGGATTCAGGAACCGCGGCGGAAAGGGAAGCCATCGTAACTTCCAACACCCGGATGGTCGGAAAGTAACATTGAGCGGTAAGCCGAATAAGGATGCCCGTCATTATCAGGAGTCGCTGGTAAAAAAGGCACTGAAATAGACGCCCAAACCTGTCAAAAAATGAAAACAAGTGATCGATACCTGAAATTGGTCGAGTGGTCAGAGGAAGATCAATGTTATATAGGCACCTGTCCGGGCCTCTTTCTCGGGGGTGTCGACGGAGCCGACGAGGCAAAAGTCTATCGCGAGCTTTGCCAGGTAGTCGATGAATGGATCGAGATTCATACGAAGGATGAGACACCTCTTCCTCCAGCAACCGCCGGGAAAATATTTTCCGGGAAATTTGTAGTACGCGTGGGGGAAGACCTTCATAAATCTCTCGCCATCAACGCATTAAAAATCGGCGAAAGTCTGAATACATACTGCGTGAAATTGCTCCGGGAGACGCCGACGTGTACGATCTGAGCCGCGCGCCGGGGTGGGCCACGCACCTCCGCTCTTACAACAAGCGCAGGTTCTGGAAACAGCACCGCCAGAAAGAGAGAGTGCTCTACGAAAGCGACAGGAAGAACGACGCTGTGGAAGGCGATGTGAAAGTCGCGGCAAAAGACGATTGTTCGCAAGCCAACGCCTCCCCTCGATAGCGTCTCCTCCATCGACAAAAATTCCAAGCCAGGCGCTGTTCAGTCTTGGTATACTTCAACGAGCCTGGCCGCTTCAATGTACTTGGCATTGCCCAGTGCAACCTTTACATGAAACGCGGCGATTCCCACGGATTGCTCTTTTCTGCAACTGCCTCAAACTTGTGAAGCATCCAGTATTGGACTACGGTCTCCGCGTGAGTTACTTCGATGAGCCTTCCCAACCGCCTATGCTCAGGAAGCGGCATGACTTCGACGTAGACGTACTCGGCAAATCCGAGGATTGTTACCAGCAGTATAGAAAGCGCGTATTTCATCTGATTCGGCCGTTTTTATGAATCTTTCTCATAACATATCCGCAGATAACGGTTGCATATCAAGGAGATACGCCTGATCCGGGCCGCGCGGACCGGCACCACCAGGAGCAAGGCGATAGCCAAAACGCCCCACAAATAGAGCCGATTAGCCGCCTTGTGAGTTATGTGGGTCCGGTTTGAGATGATATTGTGATCAACGTCAAGGGGACCAGCATGTAACGCGAAGCGACATTGAAGATTAAGGCTATATTTGCGATTTACTCAGTAGATTGAGTATTTTTACTCAGTGTAATGAGTAATTGTGCTTATTACGCTATACAATGAGCAATTCTGTACCGGTGCAGCATATGTCCCATTCTTATTCGCGAGAACAGACAGACACGCTGGAGACGAGGCTGAGAGAACCCCGACAGTTTATTCAGGTCGTATCGGGTGCCCGCCAGGTAGGAAAAACCACACTTGTAGGCCAGGCCCTCGCACGAATCGATACACCTGTGCGCTCTGTATCAGCAGATGAGCCAGGACTGAAAGATTCCACCTGGTTGACTGCGCAGTGGGAAGCTGTGAGAATCGCCACCCAAACCGCCGGACCGAACGGCGGCGTCCTTGCCATCGATGAAATCCAGAAAATCTCGGGATGGTCAGAAACCGTAAAAAGACTCTGGGATGA
>JACZYD010000092.1 GCA_022571255.1 Bacteroidota bacterium | reverse complement strand
ATCTGTATATGTTCGTGTATACCCGAATCCATCACCGGAGAAGTCGGGTCGAAAACTGAAGGCGACAGACGGCCGCACGGTATGCCTTATGGAGCGATACCCTGCGAAATTGATCGGAAAAAGACCATAAAAAATTGAACTCGCTGAAATGCTGACTCGGTACTGACGAAGTGCAAAAAACCCTTCTTTTGATGTGATATCGACGCCGGTACTGTCTTCGCTGAGCGATCGACGCTCCGTTCTCAGGAACCAGTCCTCTGTGTAGGAAACGCTGGGGGACAGATTGAGGTTGAAATCGCCAAGGATCGGAAGGTGTTGAATCGAGAAAGGGGCAGAAATCGGGATTCTGTGGGCGGCCCTGAACAGAAAAGGTTCGTTCTTTCCGGTCGCCCGCCGAAAATCCTCGGCAGAAAATAATCCGTCCAGCCAGTCGAGACCAATTGCCGCAGAATCGCCCCTGGCTATCAACTCTTCGTCGGGGAGAGGGTTGAACGTGTATCTATTGGTGACATTCAGGTTATATCCGATGGTCAGTTTTTCATAGAATCGTTCTTTCTGACCCGGAGATCGAATGGAGGGTGAAAGGGGTTTGAAGGAGCTCTGAGAGAACGACAGCGTTGGAAGATTAAGGGTTGTATTGCCGGATTCTACGACCTGATTCTGATCTACCTGAACAGACAGGTTTTGATTTTGCCATCGCCGCGAAAATCGGACAGTGGATTGAATACTCTGGCGAGTCCTGTCGTCGTAGCTGCGAGAAACGCCCCGAAGAAAGGATGATGAACTCAGGTTCACCTTGGCGTTCAAACTCGAACTCGAACCAATGGTCTGGTTATGAAGCCATCGAAACGAGCGCGCATTCCTCTCGGAAAAATCAGGATCACCCTTTTCGCCATTTTTGAATTTCGCAATGCTGATTGCGAGTTGGCCGTCATAACCATACCGCTTGCGATATCGGAACAGTGCGTCGGTCTCCCAGCTCGAATTCGTCCAGAATCCGAACTGCAATTGCAGGTCTGTATAGTCACTCAGCGCGAAATACCAACCCAGATTACGCGTATAAAACCCGAACTCATCTTCTCCGATGGTCGGTGACAAAGGGCCACTGCGCCTCGCATCTTTTGCAGGCAAAAAGCCAAATGGAAGCCATATCGGAGTTGGAATATTGTAGATATAAAGTTGGAGGGGTCCGGTGTAAATCCACTTTTGATTGACCAGTTTCATTTTACCCGAACGAAACGAATAAGAAGGATTATCCACACAATTACACGTGGTATACCTCCCGTCTTTGATAAAAAGTACACTGTCTTCGACCGCCTTGACGATTCCACTTCGAATGGTACCACCGGCGATAGAGGTCTGAACGACCACAAATCTGCCTCTCCTGGTTCTCAAGTTATAAGCGAGCGATTCCCCTTCGAACGATTCCGAGCCATCGGAGAAAACGGGTTTGCCTACCCAGCCTGAGTCAGAGGATAGACCCGTAGCGCGGAGTTCGTCAATATCGAAAAGAATATCAATTCGGAACGCCTCAAGGCTCGTTTTATCCATCCGAACGCTCGTCTTTCCGAACAGTGATGCGATTTTGTTGTTTTCCCTGATGTTCAAAATGAGCGAATCAGCAGCAAGAAACTGAACAGGCGCGTCTATCTGTCCTTGAGTCCTGGTCTGTGCAGCGGCAGGCTGTGCGTCGCAAGATTTTTCCGTGACGATTCCGACAAATAAAAAAAGAACAACCACCAGAAGACGAGGCTGCATCATGTGATCAGACGACCCCAGTTGCTGAAGATTCGGCCACCACACCAGTAGCTTGCAGTGCAAGCATGGCTGCCCCCAGGATGCCCGCGTCGTTACCCAATGTTTCCCTTACGATTTCAACGCCATCTCTCAGGGCAGGAGTTACAAACTGCAGCAAAGTTTGTGCGGCGGGGACGAGAATAAAGTCTCCAGCCATGGACAGGCCACCCCCGATGACTATTTTCCGGATATCAAGAAGGTTTACCGCAGAGCCGAGTCCAGCGCCAAGTTTTCGCCCTGCCCACGCAAGAATTTCGATCGACGGAGCATCGCCCTTTTTTGCCGCATCGAACAGGATCTCCGGAGTTATCTTCGTTCCACGCTGTGCGACCATCTGATGCACCAGGCTCTCGGGTTTTGACTTCAATATCCGGTGTGCCGTGCGCGAGAGAAAGCGTTGTCCGATATAGGCTTCAATGGCACCAGGGACGCCGGATTCAGCCACAGGTCCTTCATAATCGATACTCATGTGCCCCAGTTCGCCGGCCGCACCGGTAGATCCCCTGAATAATTCCCGGTTATGAATAATGGCTCCGCCCACACCGGTTCCCAACGTTACCATCAGGAAGGAAGAAAAAGGTCGCCCGGCACCAAACCGGGCTGAACCCAGAGCGGCGACATTGGCATCATTTTCGACCACGATCTGAACCGGAAAACCGAGTCGAGTCTGGATTTCAGAGCCCATATGTACCACGTGCCAGTCCGGAAAATTGGGTGGGTAACTCACCGTCGTTCGATCCCAGTTCACTGCGCCCGGAGAGCCGATTCCAACAGGGGGGGGATTGGGAAGGTTTGCGTCTGATAAACACTCTGATATCAGAGAAGACATCCGATCAAGAACGGCTGATGGCCCTTCATGCGCGTCTGTATCGCAGGATATCGAACGGATCATTCCGCTTTCTCCAGAGACGAGACCAGCCTTGATTGACGTACCTCCCAAGTCTACTCCTACCGCGAGATTCGTCATGCGGATTGCCTTATTCGACCTTCGAGATGTGTGTGATATCGATTATCGATTCTCTTTGACCGGGTATACACGATCTCCCGGGCGTGTCATCCCGTAGTCTTCCCGGGCGATTCTTTCGATTTCGTCGTCTGCGGGCGGTCGGGTTAACCTCAATTCCAGATTCGTAATCTTTTCCCTGAGTTGTACATTTTCGGATTCCAGCTGTCCCAGCTGCCGATACATCTGGAATCTGGAATACACGCTGTGACTGTCAAAAAAGACAACCCACAAGAACAGAAATGTACCTGCCGCGAGAAGGATTCGCTTCTTGAGAGCAGATTGATGCTCGGATAATATTGTCCAGGACATGTCGATTTGTGCCGTAGAGACAGGACCCCCTGAACAATTTACGAAAAGAGAAACGCCCGTGTACCCGGAAAATGTGCAGAAGCCCCAAGCATTTCTTCGATGCGTAAGAGTTGATTGTACTTGGCAACCCGGTCACTCCTGCTCGCGGACCCGGTTTTGATCTGACCAGCGTTGACGGCGACTGCCAGGTCGGCGATGGTCGTATCTTCGGTTTCTCCGGATCTGTGAGATATGACACACGTGAACCGATTTCTGTGTGCAAGCTCTATCGCCGCGAGTGTTTCCGTCAACGTCCCTATCTGATTGAGTTTAATCAGGATCGAATTGGCACATCCCGTATCAATGCCCCGTTGAAGAAATTCTGTATTCGTGACGAAAAGATCATCTCCGACAACCTGGCATTTCCCTCCGATGGCCCTGGTCAGTTCCTGCCATCCCTCCCAATCGTGTTCGGCCATTCCATCTTCCAGAGAAATGATGGGATAACGATCAGTCCAATCTTTCCAGAAGGACACCATATCTGAGGATGATCGGGCATTTTCAGGGTCACTCTTCCAGAAATAATAAGCGCCGTCCCGGTACATTTCGGTTGCAGCCGGATCAAGTGCAAGAAATACGTCCTCTCCAGGTCGATAACCCGCTTTTTCGATTGCAGCGAGAATCACTTCAATCGCTTCCTCATTGGATTTGAGATCAGGGGCAAATCCTCCTTCATCTCCGACTGCCGTATTGTACCCTCTTTTTTGTAAGACTGCTTTTAAATGATGGAATATTTCTACGCCCATGCGTAACGATTCGGAGAATGTCTGTGCCCCGGCCGGCACGATCATGAACTCCTGCATGTCCACGTTATTGTCTGCGTGGCGGCCTCCGTTTATGATATTCATCATCGGTACAGGCAATGTGCCGGCGCCGCTTCCACCGATGTAACGGAACAGTGGAAGACCGGAAGTTTCGGCTGCAGCCTTCGCAACCGCCAGGGAAACGCCCAGAAGAGCGTTAGCGCCGAGGTTGCCTTTATTGCTCGTGCCGTCCAGTTCCAGAAGTCGTCCGTCAATGTCCGTCTGATCAAGGACATAGGTATCCATGAGAGCCGGTGAAATAATGTTATTGACGTTGTCAACGGCCTTGTTCACCGAGCGACCAAGATAAAACTTCTCATCCCCGTCACGAAGTTCGACGGCTTCATTTTCACCTGTAGACGCGCCGCTGGGCACAGCTGCCCTTCCGAAATAACCGGATTCCGTCAGGACGTCTACTTCAAGTGTAGGATTTCCGCGGCTGTCCAAAATCTGTCTCGCATGAACATCGGCTATCAGAGGCATTAAGGTTCGGGTCTGGTTATAGCAGGCTTAAAAAGGACAGGCTGCAGTTCTTTGCCTATCTGACAGTCGTTGTCTCACCGATCCACATGTAACAACCATAATCGATGGTATACTTGTCGCCGGTTTTCCAGTCTTGAAAAAATTTATCTTCGGCGCTCGGATACAGCTCCCGAAGACGGGAGGCTCTCTGGCGCGCCTGAACCACAACGTTTGCATCCCGGGCTGCAGCTCGGTTGAAATAATCGGTGGCCAGCCAGTATACGGCTCGATCTTCCCTTTCAAAACTCCCACATTCCTGCACGGCCGTCTGATACAGGTCTCCGATCGCGATCAGCGCTGAGCCAAAGTTCGGATCTTCTCTGAGCGCCCGGCGATACGAGGCCCGGGCTCTCGAGAATCGTTCAAGTTCCTGTTCGGCTACACCGATATTGTAATGGACTTCCCGGGCGGCAGACTTTCCATCCGGCATACCGAGTGATTCAGTGTATAACTCTATTGCAGTCTCTGCATCACCATCGTCCAGGCGCATCTTTGCCACCAGGCGAACGGTCGATGCAGACGGATCGAGTTCCATCAGTCGAGGCGCGAGTTCATACACTTTGTCTCGCATCTCTTCATCCCGATACAGTTCGAAAAGCTCCGACACGATTGTTACGTTGTCCGGGTCGTCTGCGAGCCCGTCTTCTAAATAGGCAATACGCTCGTCTGGCGAGGTGAAAAGTCGACCGCGCCAGTCGTCGAGCATGGGTTCGATCTCGGGATTATCGGACATCCTGATCTCAACATCGTCCATGAAATCAATCGCGTCGGTTTTCAAGTCTTTCTGGACATAATCCAGGATGATGTAATTGATATAATATTTATCCAGAACGTCCGTATTCAGGTCATACGCTTTTCGGTACAAGGGGCCGATGTCATCCTGAAAATCGTCCAGGTCGTCAGCATGGCTCTGCAGAAATCGACCTTTACTGAAATACCAGAAAAACAGGCTGGCGTCAATGCCGACGTCCTTTAATGAGGGCACTGCGATATCGTGAATGTACAGTGCACTGTCCAGGTAAGAACGTCGGATCTCAACGCTGTCAGACTCCATAGCGAGTCCTTCGTAGACATCTACCGCGCGTTCGAAATTCCTGTCTGAATTGCCAGGAAATCCCGGAGCACATTTCAATATCCACCGCAGGTAAGGAATGGAATCAGTCCAGTTCTTGTTTCGCCAGTATTCTGCGTACAACGTGTAATTCATACGCATGGCGTTTTCGTCGACTTCCTCCTCGCAGACCACCTGCGCATGCGCAGACTGCAATATGCTTCCTGAACCAGGTATAAGACTGGCAAGCAGGACGATAATGACCTTGCGGTTGAGAGTGGGCATTTTGATACTATGGGTAGTGAGTGATACAGTAGTGCTGATTGGTCTCATCCTAACTTCACTCTTCTGAACCAGCGCTCACCGAAATTAAGATTAAAACCAAACTTGAAATACCGATCACGAACCAGGCCGTTTTCGGTTGTGCCCGTCTGACCGATATCGAAATTCATATCAACGGTTGTGCCAGAAAATACTGTGGGTAAGCTGATTCCGGCTGTGAGCCCCCTGGAATTGATGTCTGTGCCTACTGCCGGAGAAATATAGGACCTGTCGAAATATACTCCGAATCGAAGTAATACTCGTCTGGAATAAGACTCGTTCGGAGAGCCTCCGCCGTATTGCACTCCGCCCGAAATTCGATAACGGTCTCTGTAATCGGCTATACTGTTTTCAGGAAATCTGCGAAACGAACCTTCATTGTTTACTTTCGACCATCCTTCGTACAGGGCATCCAGCACGAGGGTAATGCGCGAACTCTTCTGATAAGCAATACTCAATGATCCGGAAAGCGGAATACCAATACCCGACACATTAACAGATGAGAGCGTGTCGATAAGTTCTCCTCGGCCGGTCGTGACGATCCGTTCTCCTGTCAAGCTTGAGGGAAGAGTGAGTGTCGCACCTAAGTAAATACCGTCTCCCTGACTCAGAAATCTTGTTTTGCGATACCAGATTCCGAACGTACCCGATACTCCTGCAAGGCGTGTAGATTCGGTAAGCAATCCATCGTCGAAGAAAGGGCTGCCAAAAGACGTATCTTGGACATCTTCCAATATCCCGAAAATAATGTCTGCCCTGACTCCGATACTGAGATTTTTTACCGGCGCGTATCCGATAGCCGATGAAATTCGATGAAGTCCACCGTTTCCATTAGACGTAGATCCAAACGGTAAAAAGTTTCCATCACCCGGTTCGGTCTCAAAAGACCCACTCTGTTCAACGTGATAGGCGATTCGAGTATAGGGCGTACTGGTCAGTCCGATTCCCACTTTTCCTGCAACCAGAGGAAATGAGAGTTGCAATGCCTTCAGGTATCCTGCAGAGAGTTTGCTGTCCTCGAATCCCGTGGCTTCCGATGTCAAGCTTTGCAGTTCTACAGCTGCAGTGAAGCGAAAAATAACGATATCACTCAGGACGGCAGGATTGGCATAATTGGTTGCATCTGCCGATCGAAAGGCCCATGCCCCGCCACCTATGGCCTGGCTTCTGGAGGAAGAAAAATCAACGCGCTCGCCAAGTCCGAATCTCGAATATATTGTTCCCTGTGTTGAGCTCTGCGCGTATCCACTGTTCGAGTGGGCGGTGGCGAAGAAAAGAATGATTCCCAGAAGCAGGATTCGTCCTGCCCGGTAATCGGTACCGGAGGGTATTGTCATGACACGCTTATGATTCATCAGGACCGTCAGTTGATGTTTGTGACCGTCAGCAACGCACGTGGGGGCGACGCACTGAGCGTGTCCTGAATCAGAAGGATATCCAGAGTCGCATCTGAAATGGGCACAGAGATCTCGAAGACGGCATCATTCAGAGAGCCAAGCAATACTCGTTTCAGAATATCGGTAAACAGGCCATCCTCAAATGAAAACAGGCCGTCTTCACTGGCACGTGCAGTCGCGACCAGAACGCGCAACTTCGGATCTTCTGTCACAAAGGCCAGGTTCAGTCTTGTTATTTCCGGTCTGCTGAAGCCGAAGGGAGTCTCCAGTGTTGGTGTGCCTGCCGTAATCCGGAATATCGATCGATGAATCAAGTTGCCAACGAGAGGGTCAATACCGAGGTCGAAATTTACTTCCACGCGAGAATCGGTTCCGTCTTGAATAAGATGTTTACCCTCGGGTGGATCGAGCCGGGTTTTCTCCAGTAAGGACAGGACCTTACTCATTGCAAAAATCGCCGTGTCGCCCGGAACGGCGAGTTTCAGCGTGCTGGCACGATGATGGATCCCGATGACGGCATTTCCCGAGAGTGCGGTAAACTGGAAGCCGTGAAAATCTGCAAGGAAATTCTCGCTGCGCAGCACCACGTCATTCCTCAGAATCCATTCTTCAGGAAGGTCAAATCGAAGTATTTGAGATCGGGGTTCAATCTGCAGTTCCATTACCGGGTCGCCGACCTGAACTGATGTATCAGCCGAGACGCCGAGCGCAGTCCAGTTGTCGACAATATCACTCATCAGCAGAGTGACCGTCGTAAGTGTATCTCCGTAAAAATAATCCAGATCGAGTGTCAACTCAGCCAGGGACAGGGAAGTGCTGGCAAACTTGTCGCTTCTGGAGACGGTCGGGGCGAAATCGATATTGCCTTTCGCCACAATCAGCCCCAGGGCGGGGTCATTGACCACGCCTGCAAGTGCTCGACTTGCCCCAACCTCACCCGAGCCACCTGTAATATCCGGATCGTTCTGATTTTTGAAACTCGATGTCGGGATGGTAATGGTGACAGGCTCACCGCCCTTAGGATCGAGCAGGTCAGCTCCAACGTCGGTGGGCGTGCTGTCACATCCGGGAAAGAAAAACAATCCCAGGAAAAACAGGCCACCGAACAATCGGGACAAATGGCTTCCAACACGCATATGGTAGAAAAACGATTAACTCTGAAGGATTAAGCGAGCGTTTTTCAATGCAGTACGGAGGTCGGAGGTTTCTTGCATTGAGTGCAATTCCGAGGTACCGACGGTCTTTATCAATACCCGAATTAAACCATCACCGTGCTCAGCAAACGGTTATAAACGTCTGTAGCTTCCTTGAGATGTGCTTCTGCATTTTCAGAGAAACACGGAACCTCAGATGAAGATTCTGCGGATGGAGGCATGATAACCGCATCGGCGAACATTTTTCCCACGTCGGTGGGTGAAGCACCGATCAGATCATCATGGCTGACCAGGCTGAGTGATTCAATATGATCCGCTTCAATTCGGTTGTCAAAAGAAACTGTTTCGGGTGTGTAGATCACCTTGCTCTCTTCGAAGAGGGAATCATCACCAAACTCGGTACGCAATACGTAGGGCACGAAGCCGCTCAACCAGCCGAACGCGTGGATGAGATCCGGCTGCCATCCGAGATTCCGGATCGTTCGGATGACAGAGCGGGCATAAAACGCTGCTCGATCCAGGTTGTCGGTGAATAAAACACCCTGTCGATCAGCAAATACACCTTTTCGTTTGAAATAAAAATCATTGTCCATGAAATACACCTGCAGGCGTATTCCGGGGATCGAAGCTACTTTCACTTTCAATATTTCCGTGACTTCGCCAAGCGTGATTTCGCTTCCGGAAAGTCGTATGACTTCATGAAGCCGATTTCTTCTCTCGCTGACTGTGCCGTATCGAGGCATCATGATTCGCGTTTCATATTCACCCGTTTCGAAAAGGTTTTCGGGCAGGTGCCGGGCGAGTGACGCGATCTCTGACGTATCAGAAAATGGTGCTACTTCTCCAGAGATGAAGAGAATCCTCATTACGTTACCGTTTATTGCGGGTGTTTAATACTGCAATTCTTGCGTTTCCTGACCAGGAAAACAGAGTCGTTCGAAACCGATTTTAACGGTAATTGACGTCCCTGAATCCCGGGTTGAGTGACGTCGAACTTGTCGTGCACAGACGTCGGGGCGGGAGCTACCTGATGCTTTGACGAGACACTGCATAAACACGACTTTTCGAGTCTGTAATTTACTAATATCTCCTTGTTTTTACAATACTATATGGAGAAAATTGCTGGGTGAAAGAGGAAGGCGCTATTTAATCTCGGGAGCCGCCTGCAGGAGTTCAAAATATGTATGGATCAGTTGCTCAAAATCGGGAGCATATCCGCTGTCGAGGGCGCGAAACAGATCCCGTCTGAGTTTTTCGATCTGTTCTGACGGTGACAATTCAGACGGACTGATGCGATCAAATTCCTTGCCTGTACGACCCTCGCGCTTTTTATCTTTTCCTTTTTCCTGCATGGATCGGCTCGCTTGCAGCAACCGCGTCAAAATTTGCTGCTGCCTTTGAATTGTGCGTCGCGAGGTCCTGTTCTGTTGCAGTTCCTCGATGGATTCCTGCATCTCTTCGGCGATGCGATTCAGGTCGCCCAGGATTTTATTGCGTGCCATCCTGTTGCGACTCAGTTGTTTCAGGTCACGACGAATCTGTTCCTGCTCGCCGCCGAGCTGACGCATCCGCTCGAGCATATCAGTTGTGAGCCGATTTCCCTGAGCGTCGTTAAGGAGCTGTTGAATCTGCTGATTCAATTGCTGCTGTTGCTGTCCCAGGTTTTGCAGCTGCTCCATCATCTGCTGCATACTCATATTACTGCTTCCTGATGCAGATCCGTTCATCATCTGATTCAGCACGTCCGAGAGCAGTAACGCAAGCTCATTCAGGTGCGTCATCGCCGATTTCTGATGACCGGTCGACCGCTGGGACGCACGTTCCGAAAGGGCGGTTTTAGAAGATCCCATTTCGCGAAGAGCATTTCCGGTGTGCTGCTGGATATCGCGGCTCATTTGCGGGATCTTTCTGGACAGTTGCTGAAGGGAGTCTGCAACGGTCGTCAAGCCTTCAGCCAATTGAACCTGCTCTCGGGCAGCCTCGCGCAACATCGGGCTCTCCGATGATAGATTCGCCACAGACAGACGCAGGAGCTCCTGTCTCCCAGACAGGAGCAGCACGTCTTCCAGAGCCTGTCGGAGCCCTTGAATGTTCAATTGCATCTGCTGGCCCTGCATATTCTGTTGCATCTGGCCCAGATCGCTTTGCAGCTGACTCAGTTGTTGTTGCATCTGCTGCTGCCCCTGTTGCGCCTGTTTCAATTCCTGTTCGCGCAATTGATCGGCGTTTTGCTGCATCTTTTTTGGAAGCTCCTGATCCTGGGTATCCTCGGCCAGGTCCTGCATCGATTCGGCGGGAGAATTCTTGAGATCCTCCATCCGTTTCTGAATTTCTTCGAGCTTTTCTTCAAGAGCTTTCATGTCTGCTGCGGCCTGCTCCTGTTCTTCGGCCAGGCGATCGGATTGTTTTTGAAGATTGTCTCCCGAAGATTCCTGTTGCTCTTCTTCACGTTTTTGTCCGTCCATCTTGCGGTCGGCAGCCTTTTTCTCGTTTTCCAGTTGTGCCGTTTCCTCCGCAAGTTTGTCTTCGAGTTCAGCCAGATCTTCAGCCCGCCGTGCCGCTTCTTCGAGGTCCTGCTGGACCCGCATCTGTTTAAACAGATCCAAGGCTCGCTGCAGTCTCTTGTTGTACAAATCTTCATTGAACTCGAATTCGTCCAGGTTTTTCTGCATCTCCGAAAGATTCATCGATTCCATGGACTGCTCCAACTCGCGGAGGGCTTCCATTAATTCCGGTGAATTTATCTCATCCACGACCTGCTGCAGCTCCCGAAAAAGATCCAGCGTCTCTTCCGTGACCAGATCATTTTCACTCATCTGGTCCGTGATATTTTCAATTTGTTCGGAGAGTTCATCAACGGCGGATTCCATCTCGTCCTGTCTGGAACGAAGCTGTTCCAGACGGCGCTCGTCCTGAAAATCAGATTCCGGCTTGCGTCTGAGCTCATCTCTCAAATTCTCAAATTGTTCGCGGACATTTTGGGCCTCGTCGAGAAGCCGTTCAAGCGTTTCTTGAGCGGTGTCCTCGGCGCGGTCAAGTGATTGATACTGCTCGGCAAGAGAAGGAAAACGAAGCGAAAATATCTCGGTCGAAGCCCATTTGGGTCCACCGATTCGATCATTGTCCCAGACGCGGACAAAATATTCAATGATATCGCCGGGTACGGGGTCGAGCGCGGTTGATTCAGAAATAAACCAGTCATAAACGGTTTCCTGCTCGAGTAAATCAGGTGCGGTCAGTGGGAGGCGGATGTTCGAAAATATCGAATCCGATGAGCCGAACCTTGATTCCGCGACGCGGTAATACAAACGAAGAGAGGAAAATCCGAAATCGTCTGACATGCGGACGGCCATCGAAACGGCGGCTTCCTCGGTGATTTCTTCACCGGCGAAAAAACAACACTCATCACCTGCGATGGCCCCCTGAGAATCACCCCCCTGGACGAGCGGGAAGCAAAACTCTTCGATGCTGCCCTGTGGGTCAACGCCTACGGAAGACCGCTGCAAATTTGGCAGAACGATCGACTCATCGCCCAAATGGAGCAGTTGAAATACGATCACGCCGCCCGCGTCATTCAGTGTCTCGCCGGCCCCTCACAGTCCATCCGTTTAGCCCTTGCTGAGAACATCCGGGTCACCGCCTACCGCCAAGCTCGTTTTGAAACAGCTAAGTCCTTAGCCACCCTCACAGGCCCGGGCCGGGTGGAAATCACCGCACCCGACGGGACCCTGACTTCCGAAATAGTTTACCAGGATCAAATTCGCGTTAAATTCGCTTCCTCAACTCAGACCCGCCAACCCCAATGGCTGGATTTTACCGGACATCTCCAGGCCCGAACGCCCAACGGTCAACTCGAAGCAAACAAAGGCAAAGTAACCTTCTACAAACCGAATGAGTTAACGCAGGCTCGCGGTGCCGATCCGAACGATGGGCAATGGCCCGTCAAGCTGATCCAGCTTGCAGGTGATGTTCGCTTACAAAGCGACGAATTCCACTCAACCAGTCAATCCTTAACCGCCCGATTCACAGACCACTCCCAAGGCCAAACCCTCCAAAGTCTCATCGCCCAAAATGCCGTCACACTCGACACCCCAGACTACTCCCTTCAAACCGACGACCTCCTTGAGATGACCTTCGACGACCCACAAACCCCACAGTCCGCCAAACCGAATCCCTCTACCCACACACGTCTCGGCTTCGATCAAATCCTCCGCAGGCAGGGCCTCCGCAACATCCACTGCCGCGGCAGCGACAACCGCGTCCGCCTGGTCAACAAGAAGGAACAATACCAGATCGTCGGCGACCGTCTCGACGGCAACGCCCTGACCAACCAATGGATAGTCCGCGGCAACCCCGCGACGATCACAGGCCTCTCCGAAAAACAGGTTTTACAACATCTGGAATCCGACCTGTTCATCGCGAACATGGATACCGAAACCGTCGAAATGCCACGCGCTGGCTCCATGATCGTCATGAGTCAAACCAGTCTCACCGGGGAACGCTTTGAAGAACCCAACCCCATCCGCATCCAATGGGAAAACTCGGCAACCTACCTCTTGAAACAGAACCGAGTGATCCTGTTCGGCGTCACCGTAGAGGCTTCCGGACCCCAGGGCCGCGACCATATGCGCTGTCCCATATTAACCGTCACTCTCGCCGAGAAAAAAAATACCGATAAAACCCAGGACCCAAACTCGCCCCATCTCTATTTGCAAACATTGCAAGCCCACGGCGGTTCCGTGCGTATCCGAAGCGAACGCACAAATCCCGCCACCGGGCAACGCTCCACCCTCACCACAATGGTCTCCCAATCCCTGGAATTTGACAACCAAAGCAATTCATTGATCGCTGCAGGACCCGGCTGGATCGAACTGACCGAATATCCCGGCGAAACAGGGGACGAGACCCAAAAAAACAGGCCCGAATACACCCTGGTCACCTTCCAACACCAGATGGACTACCGCCTCTCGCAAAACGAAGTCAGCTTCACAGGCCAGGTGACCCTGGATCGGTTGCCCCTGGTGGAAAATCTTCAACCCGACGAAACCGGCACGCCCGGCATCGAAGGCATCCGAAGAATCAACTGCCGCCAACTCCGCTTTGCACTCCCCACAAAAACAAAGTCCGACCCATCGAAAAACAACCTGGAAAACTTTTTAGCCTCAGGCAATTTCGTCGCCCAGGGAAATATCGTTTACGAAACCGTACTCAATCCCCGCCATCATATCTTCGCCGCCGAAACGCTCTCGTTCGACAGCAGCACACACATCATAAATATTATAGGCAGCAATTCCGCTCCCGTCCACTTCGATCAAATGAAATTCCTCTGGGTCCGAATCAATCACCTCACCGGCAACATAGATTCCAAACCCCTCGTCAGCGAATTCGCGAATCAACTCTAATCCACCCACCT
>JACZYD010000091.1 GCA_022571255.1 Bacteroidota bacterium | reverse complement strand
GATGCCGAATTGGCGACCACCGACAAATCAGTAAAGAATTCAGGGTATCTCGCCATTTAGTAAGGAATTCAGGGTATCTCGCCAAATAGTACGGAAATGATGGTATCTCGCCAATCAGGGTGGTTTCCGTACTCATTATCCCGAGCTGCCCGTCCCAAACACGACTATCAACGGAATGGGGGAGGACTCAATGTTATACGAGTTTCATGAACCATACATTGTGGGCCATAACAAAATCGATAAAACGTTTGGTCCCAACCAAAATTGCAAAAATTGACGAAAATCGAAACGTCTTCCAGATATGACCATAATATTCTGATCCAGATATTCACATGTCTACATGAAGCAAACCAATAACAGCGGTGCCACCCTTGGCTTTGAGAATAAACTCTGGGAAATGGCCGACAAGATGCGCGGCCACATGGACGCCGGCGAGTACAAACATTTTGTACCGGGACTGATCTTTCTGAAATACATTTCGGACGCATTCCAGGCCCGGCATGACGTGCTCTCCGCCACCGCCGAAATCGACTTTAAAGACCCGGAGGATCGGGACGAGTATGCCGCGGCTGAAGGCAAGAGCGGTGGTGAATTCTATACTCCCCAATGCATTGTGCAGCTCCTGGTGCAGATGATTGAGCCGTTCAAAGGCCGCGTCTTTGATCCCTGTTGCGGTTTGGGCGGAATGTTTGTGCAGTCGGAAAGATTTGTCGAAGAACATGGTGGGCGCATCGGCGACATCGCGGTTTACGGTCAGGAATCAAACCCGACGACCTGGAAACTGGCAAAAATGAATCTCGCCATCCGTGGAATTGATGCCAACCTCGGGCAGCATCACGCCGACAGTTTTATAAGTGATCTACACAACGATCTCAAGGCGGATTTCATCCTGGCCAACCCACCATTCTATATGTCCGATTGGGGCGGTCCGAGGCTGAAAGAGGATGTGCGTTGGAAGAACTACGGAACGCCGCCCGACAACAATGCGAACTATGTGTGGATACAACATTTCATTCATCATCTGTCTCCCAACGGAATTGCGGGGTTTGTGCTGGCCAATGGCCCATGTCTAGCAGCACGACCGGTGTATGCCACGTGGAGACTCCCCGTTACTCGGCTCGTGAGTTCGATCCTCAAAAGATTATTATCGCCGTCTCGATCGAAGCCCCCTTCAATCACTTTCCTCACAAACTGCAGCGGTGTAATTCCGACGAGCGTATTTCTCGAAAATGCCACAGAGGCGGAAACATAAACTTGGTCGTTTGACCACACTTTGGCGCGCACGCCAAACTTGTATCCGAATACGCTGGTAATACCCTGCGATAATATGGACTCTTCATTTATGGCGAGTCTCGTGAGGATACTCGTGTTCAGTTGAAGAGAAATACGAGCCGCAAAAGATGTCCTTTTTTCATGATTATCGTACTCTGAATCGTTGGGCTGTAGCGCGTTCCTTGCTTCCAATATGGAACTGAATTCCGACCTCGGGTTGCCCGCTCGCAAAATCAAATCGAACCATTCCAACGGTCGGCATGATCAGGCGCAAGCCAACTCCTCCACCGGCAATAAAATTATCCTGATAACCCTGACTCTCGTTCCATGCCGTGCCGACATCGCCAAAAACCGCCAGTTGAATCCCCATATCCATCTGGATCTTCCCTATCCGAACAATTTTTCTCTCAAGTACCATGAATCCGTATTCCATGACGGCAATGGATTGGTTCTTTCCGCGCCGGGAGTCTATATCCCAGCCGCGCACGGTATTGGTCCCACCGATATGGAAGTCGGCCCAGAGGGGAATATCAACACCGATTTCGCCCGACGAAAACGTAGTCAGAGAATAGACCCCGATCCGATGCCTCTCGAACAGCGAAAAATACCATCGCGCGTCAATGCTGGAACGGTTCGTTTGCATATCGCCGTAGTATCGGATAGTGTCAAAAAACAATACTCCCCCTTTCGTCGGGTACGACAAAAAATTTCTGGAATCCCGGCCCAGAAAAAATCCAAAGCCATACGTGAAATCTTCATTCGAGTCACTAATAGTGATTCCGGGAGTATCTGAATTCATTTGAAGGAGAGTAAAACGCGGGCCAATTCGAAAGTTTTTACCCATACTCCATAACAGATCAAGATTTGCCTCTAAGGACGTTTCCTGGAAATTATCCAACCGGTTATCGCGATTCAATCTATAAACCTGAGCCACTACCTGAGGTCGGCCGTCGCCATACCAGGGGGTGGAAAAGAGGGCCTGATAGGTGGTTGCTCCGCCGAAACGCGCAGAAACGGAAAGCTTCATTCCACGCCCGAGAAAGTTGCCAAAACTTACACTGGGACCAATTGAAAAGCCAGTTTCGTCCGAAATCGTCATATTGATGCCTGGCAGCCACGGAGCATTTTCAGACACTATGATCACGAGTACCAGTTTGTCTCCGTCCTCTTGGGTATCGAAAGTGATAGAACTGAAAATGGCCAGCCCGTCCAGTCGGGCGTAGTCGAGTTGAGCGTTACGCGCCGAGTAGCTTTGACCTTCCTGCGAATACAGGTGACGGCGGATGAAGGTCTCTTTTGTGTATTTCAGACCCAAAAGTTCAATACGACTGATGATTTTACCGTCTCCCTCAAGATGGTCAAGGCCGGTATCAGGTTTGTCCGTGATCTGAACGAGGGAGCAACCACCCAGCATCAGGCTCAGAACCAGCAGAAGAACCGATGCCTGTGCGCGAAAAATAAAACTGAAAATCATAATACAGCCATTTCGCGCACTGTCACGACAACCAGAAGACGAGGGATGTCATCAGTTCGAATCATGGATCTCAAAACGAGTGGGCGAAGTCGAAAAGGAGCAGGCGAAGTCGAAATGAAACCGAAAATAAATAAATGACCGAGAAGATACATGATTTCACAGTATTGTACGGCGCATTTTTGTTGAGCCAGGCGTTACCGGAAACGCTGGAACGGGATTGGGCGTAGTAGGCGCCGCAGCAGAACCACGAATTAATCTATGCAGTCAAATTGAACGCCAACGAGACATGGACCCGGGCTCACGATCTTGCCTTGCTTCTCATCACAGTGGGGTACAGTTCGGAACAGGACCTCACCGACGAAGAACTCGATTCCGTTTTCGAATCAATAGCCCGATGGCGTCCCGACGATACTATGGATGAGGTGCGCGAAATCGTTTTTGAAGCCGTGGCTGTTTTTCAGGAATCCGATATAGATGAAGAAGTAGCGCGTTCTATCCGGTCCCTGAAAACTTCGTTGAGTCGGGAACAGAGAGAACGTGCCATGCGGGATGTGCTGGCCGTAGCAGAAGCGGACGGTATTATTCAGAATAACGAGCGAAGTCTGCTTGCGGTGGTGGGCGATATCTGGGATATTCAAGAGACACAGGAGTCCATGCTTGAGGAATCCTCTGCGACTCCCGAAGAAAAACCGGAATGGAGTGTTCTGCATGATATTACGCTTGTATATATTGTACTTGCCCACGGTTCAGACGGGATTCTTTCGGAGGAAGAAATCGGTGCAATCTTGAAGAGACTCGCTTTCTGGCAGCCGGAACTGGAAGAATCTGATCTGCGGGACATATTCAGAGACGCTCTGCAATTTTACTCCACGGGCCCCGACAAAGATGATCTCACCGAGTCCACGGATGCAATCAACGAACATCTTACCAAGGCGCAGCGAATGTCGGTCGTAAATGACCTGGTTTATATCGGGGAAATTGATGGGCCGCTGACAGAGTATGAAACAGATATGGTCGAGCAGGTCGCGTTGCTTTGGACCGTCGAACTTCGCAGCAGCGAATCAAACAGCTTGGATTAATCCAGATGTTCAGGGCGAGCCGTGGCCTGCCCATCGACGATAGAATCGCCGTGATACTGGGGCGCCGAGTGTGAAGTTGTGTTTTCCGGATCAAACGACGTGGCTTGAAAACGAACTGCGCCGCTCATTGCTTGACGGTTGAAAATTTTAATCAGCCAGGGCATGAGGGCTTTTCGGAAAATCGAACGCGTTACGGGGAAAAGTCCGAGCAATCCTACGATATCGGTAAGAACCCCGGGCGTCAGCAGGAAAGCGGCAGAAATGAGAATGATCGCACCATCGAGCAATTCCTTTCCGGGGATCTGACCGGTGGCCAGTTTTTTCTGAAGTTTGATCCACGTAGCGAGTCCCTGTGTTTTGGCCAGGAAAGAGCCAAGAAGTCCTGTCGCCAGTATAATCCCGAATGTTTCAAGAGCACCGATTTGTTGACCGATCAGGATCAACAGATACAACTCAAGGGCGGGAACGAGAACGAACAGTACAAATAGTTTGGAGAACATAAAATATTTTCCTACCGGTTGTGACAATGACAGATCACTATACGCAAACGAGAGAATCAGGTTATAAGAATAATTCAAAATAATATCGTTACAATCGTTATATTGTTTCCGGTAATAACAGTTATCGGAATACCTATCTATTCAATCGGAGTCATTTACGCGCATGGAAGGCCAGGCATCCAATATTCCTTCCACACGATCGGAAAATGCTTTACCGTCAAACATAAACCCTGATCACCTGGTTGACGTCTATCTGCAGCGTTACGACCGCCCTGAGACCGTTCGGTCTTATCGCTCGGACCTGGTAGACTTTTTCGGAACCGACGAGGTCGATATCGAAATGGCCGGGGCCGTGAATTTCGTTCACATCAATCAGTATATCGCGTCCCTGGAAGCGCTCGGGCGAAAAGCCACGACGATCAGGCGGAGGATTGCAGCGCTCCGCGGATTTTTCGATTGGCTGCATGCTCTGGGCGTCATCGAAAAGAATCCGGCGCAGAAGCAGCTTATCCGGCGCGTGAAAGCAGTCGGCGCCAGCGATCGACCTGTATTTTATCTGACCGCCAAACAGGCGTCAGATATGATCGCGGCCACGGAAACAGCAGGAGCTGCTGCCGTTCGAAACCGGACTTTGATACTCACCATGCTGCACTGTGTACTTCGCCGCAGCGAGGCTGCCGCAATGGATGTGGAGCACATCCGGCCAATCGGTCACTACTGGGTCCTTGATCTTCCTACGACAAAAGGCGGTGCTGATCAATATGTCAAAGTGCCTTCCCATGTCGTGGAAGAAATCGAACGGCATCGGGCGCACTATGACATTAATACAGGGCCCCTATGGCGTTCTCTGGCATATAGAAATAAAGACGGTAGATTATCGACCAGATCTATTTATAATATAGTTTCCGATACGGCACTCGCCGCTGGTATTTCGGAAGTCGGAGCCCATACCCTGCGGCATACGGGTTGCACGCTTGCTATCGATGCCGGCGCAAGTCTACAGCAGGTCCAGACACATGCGCGCCACAAGAATATTGAAACAACCATGATCTACATTCATCAGCGGGATCGGCTTCGAGACAGCGCCGCTGATTTTATACACATTCGCTCGGGTTCCAGCGATTCAGAAGACCAGTAAGACGATAGAACGAGCCATTGAATTCCGCCCGTAAGAATATTCCGGTGATTGCCGGACCGACCGGTGTGGGAAAGACATCGATATCCATCGCTGTTGCCCGGATCCTCGATTCAGAGATCATTTCAGCTGACAGTCGGCAGGTATTTCGGCAAATGAGGATCGGAACGGCCAGGCCGGGTAAAGATCTCCTTCAAGCTGCTGCGCACCACTTCATCGCAGACAGGAATCTGGACGACCCGTATTCTGCGGGCATTTTCGCACGAGAGGCAGAGGAACGGATTGGCCAAATTATTGCGAGAGGCCACTCCCCTCTCGTGGTCGGTGGTTCGACACTGTATCTGCGTGCTCTCGTAGAAGGACTTGCCGATATTCCAGTGGTTGATCCTGAGATCAGGCTGCGGATGAACAGGCGATTACACGATGAGGGCGCTGGTCCCCTTTATGAAGAACTGTGTGCGGTTGACCCGGCCTTTGCCTCTACATTGGATGCCTCTAAATCACAGAGGATAATCCGAGGACTCGAAGTGTGGCATGGGACCGGGAAACCTATTTCCGAGTATTTCACGGAGCAATCGACACCTGATTCTTCGTACACTTTTTTTATTCTGGATCGCGAACGCTCCGAATTGTATGCGCGAATCAATACGCGGGTAGATCGAATGATTAGCGAGGGACTCGTCGATGAGGTTATCTCCATTCTGGATGCGGGATTCGGCCCTGAAGTAAACGCGCTTCAAACCATTGGTTATCGTGAAGCAGTTCGTTATCTGAACGGGGATTGCTCCCTGGATGTGATGACGTCTGAGATCAAAAAAAATACACGGCGGTATGCAAAACGGCAGTTGACGTGGTTTCGAGGGCTTTCGGAAGCCCGCTGGATCATGGTCACGCAAAAAAGCGACGACGCTGTAACGGCTGAAATCGTAACGGTCTGTGGAGACCTGCTGTGAGGCTTCGATGAGACCTGCTGTGCGGCTTCGATGAGACCTGCTGTGCGGCTTCGATGAGACCTGCTGTGCGGGTTTGTGGATATACCCCCCTGGCCGATCGCGGTTGCAGCGTGGGCGCAAACCTCAGATTCGGTCGAAAATCATTCCGATTCGACGTCCACTTTTCCCATATCGAACTTCATCTGCAAGTTCTTCAATCAGGAAAATCCCCCGGCCGCCCTCGGAAAGAAGATGATCATCGGTGAGCGGGTCGGCTACGTCAGAACGCTGATACCCTTCTCCCTCATCCTCAACCCAGACCTCCAGAAGAGAATTACCACACCTGAATTCGAGCATGACCGATTTTGACTCATCAAAGGCGTTTCCGTGTTTAATTGCATTTGTGACGGCTTCTGAAGTAAGAAGCATGATCTTGTGAACCAGCTCTTCGTCCTCCGTGCACCGCGAAAAAAAAGACTGCGCTTCGTCGAGGACTCTCTCAAGCTCATCGAACGAAGTCTTAAGGATCATTTTCAATTTCGCAAGCGAACGAGGCACCGAATACTATGGTCTGCTGATTGGGGATAACGCAATCAATGGTACGAAACGAAGGGTTAAAATCGAACCCGGTTGAATTACTCAATTCTCTCTCTCGGACAACGATAACTGATCAAGAAAAGCGGCAAGTTTTGCAGCAAGTCTTTTACGGTCAAATTGCTCGATGAATTGTTCGTTTCCTCGCTTTGACAAGCCGCTTCTAGACGCATTATACAACCGCCTGATTGCCATTGTTGCGCCCGCAATGTCATCAGGATCTACGATTTCGGCAGCACCATATTCCCCGAGAGCCTTCCGGGCGGTACCCTCGGGCACGAGGCCGAGTATTGGATTCCCGGTACCAAAATATTCAAAGAGCTTGCTGGTTGATATCATAAACGACCCCTCGCCCTCCCCGACGGTCATCCAGAGCACATCGGCGTTGGCAATTACCCGCGCGGCAGCCGAATGGTTGAGGTATCCTTCAAGAATAACCACATCATCAAGCCCCAGTTGTATAACCAGATCGAGGGTGTAGTCGGGAACAAGGCCGATGAATCTGGCGCGTATCGCTGGCCTGGCCTCTCCGTGCTTATTTAAAAAACCAGCCAGACCGCGCAAAAAAATATCTGGTTTCTGGGCGTCATAAAAGACTCCGCTGTAGACGAATTCGACAGGCGTTCCAGGTTTGCGATCCGCAGTGATATCGGTGCCATTGGCGTCTGCGGGTAACATGAAATCATCCGGATCAAATCCGTGTGGAAAAACACGGATCTGATCTTCTGAAATCTGTCCGGTCACTCTTTTCGTAAGTTCAGACTTGATGGCATCGTTGATCGTCGTGATTGCCGATGCAGTCTTGAAAACTGATTGCTCCTGCCGATTTGCCAGTTGAAGGTGCCACCGGGACGCGTAGTGGTGTCGAGGATTGTTGATCCAGTCATCCCGGTAATCCAATATCAGGGGAACTCCGGAAAAGCGCGAAAGCGCCGCGCCGATCAGGTGAGCTGTATACGGAGGAGCGGAAGAATATATCGCGTCGAAGTGATGATTAGAAAGTATATTTTTGCCTGCGGATACGGCAAAAGGATACCAGCCTATTTTGTTATCCGGCTGAAAAATGGTCTGGCTGATCTTCGCGAACACCCTCCGACGACTCTCTCCGGGAAAGCGGACGTCTCTGCGGGAGACCCAGCGGGTTGGGTCGATTGAAGGAGTTCGTACAATTTCGACATCCCGGCCGCGCAGGTCATCGAGAAGCGATTCGTCGCGGGCGAAATATGAACCGGGACGGGCAGTTAAAACGGTGATGTCCCAACCGGATTCCGGGAGATACTTGGCCCATTTCAAGACCCGTTGAACACCACTCAATCCGAGCGGTGGAAAATAGTAGGCAATCAGAAGCAGTCTCTTACGCATTTTGTGCACCCGGCCGACAAAGGTCGGGCGATCCTAATCGTATCTATTCACGCGTCATCAAAAGTACGGTTTTGGCGACCGCATCGCATTGCTTCGTGATAAATGTTACCGAAGGCTTCTGTTTCCGGATTGACTTTCACAATGTACAACTGATCTTGGCTTGATTCAGTGGACGGTTCGTTAAGACGCTATTCGATGTCTTAACCTGAATCCCAAAGCGTGTATGGTACAGTCGCTGGTTGTAAACCAAAAAAGAACACTCTCGCTCGTACCAGCGATGATGCACGAGACCGGGGATCAAGAGATTGGCGACAGTTCCACTGGCGTGGGGATTTTATATCCGCTTGAGATTGGTGACCATAACGAAAAGCTCAGTGGTGCGAGTTTGCGAGCGTCCGCTGCAGCGACTTTCTGGAGGGCGTTCCATTACCAATACCTTTGCGAACCATCCTCCAGCTCAATTCCTATCGCCAGTCCATGATCCAAAGGCATCGCTTTCTTGTCGGAAACCGGTTTCCAACCTGATTGGCCATCATGAATGGCAAGAAATAATTCGGATACCTTTTGTTTCCTGACCGGTGGATTTTTGAATTCGGAGAAGTCGTCCCCACGTCCGTCAAACCACCACGTGGTTTGTTCGCCCGCAAAAAGAAGGTACTCATGTACGATTCCACCCTCTTCGGTTGAAGTTGACTGTTCGTACATGGTTCCTGAAGGGATTTTCGACAGCTTGAGTTCCAGTATCCACCTGGATTTGTTGCTCTTCGTGAAATCGGAAAATCGTTGTTTGTCAGCGTGTTCGGGCGGCCAAGCCCACGTCATGCCCAGTCGTATTCGTTTCGTCGCACCGGCAATGGCAGCTGCCAGATCATCATCCAAGGGCAGCACTTTTCGCACACCAGAACTCGGCTTCTCAGCCTCGCCAGAAAGCGATGCTACATCTCGTTGTTCTTGACTCACAGGCGAAGAAGCAACGTCTTCGCTCTTGCCGCATCCTAAAAGGACGCTCAAGGCGAATAGCAGGAACGTGTGGATTGCTGTCTTCATTTGTCCCTCCAACAGTTCGTGGATCTACGGAGAGCAATCGCTCGCGAGAAAGATAATAATTATTTCCTAGCACTCAGTTGCTTGTGCGAGGCCGTAGAATCCACTCGGCAGTGGTGTCGTACCCCTTCCGTTCCTATCATGGGGAGACACTTTTCACTCCTTAATTTAAGGTGAATCCGACGGCTTCACTCTTCACTTGGTTACATGAGCCCCGTTGAATATGAAGCCATCAACCATCATCAATCAACAAAAAAAGCAGCTTGACTTATTCTCCGTGAAATCGGGGGAAACCCAGGTACCGGCTGCGATACTGAAGCCAGGCAATCAAGGAATCGGCACGTGTTCCACGCGCCATGGGATTCTATTTGCTCTTGACATGGATGGCCATTAGCGTGTTATCCAAAGCTGGCCGTCCGTAAGGATACACCCAGGCGCTTTTTCGTTAAAAGACCAAAGAAAAATCATAGGTATCCAATTCCATGCGTACGATCCGACTTCAGCTTCCCGATGATCTGGCACGCAAGTTAAGAGCGCGGGCCAAGGAGCAAGGTCTTTCAGCTGAGGAATTTGTACGACTCGTTACGGAAGAAATACTTCGGCGTCCATCGGACGAGTTCGGTGAGGCTGTTGAACAAGTATTGACGAAAAATGCAGAGTTATACCGGCGCTTGGCCAATTGATGTGATTTCTAACGGTTGACGAGGTTAAGCAGATTCACGCGCGTCTCATTGAAGTATCAGGTGGAAGCACTGGGCTCCGCGACGAAGCGGGCCTTGAATCTGCCGTGAGTCAGCCAACGGCATCGTTTGACGGTGAATTTCTGTATTCGACCCTTGTCGAGAAAGCTGCAGCACTGGCTTATTCGTTGGTCAAGAACCATGCATTCGTCGATGGCAACAAACGTATTGGACACGCTGCGATGGAAGTGTTTTTACTGCTCAATGGGTTAGAAATATCGGTTGATGTTGACCAGCAGGAAAAATTATTTCTTGACCTGGCGCTGGATCGATCGACCGAGACGAATTAATTCGTTGGATTGCTGAGCACGCTATTTCCAGGTCTGGATAACGGCTGGCGGATCTGCGGACCGGGTCCGCGGCGCGGCTTCATTCTACCCAATGCGTGGCACAACTTCAAGGTAAGCACACGATGTCAGTGCAGCGAAACGACCTACGAGGCACATGAATGCCGAAACGCGACACGAGGACGGCGAAGCCGGACGACTGATGAGGCACGAAGTGCCGAATAAACGGCCTCATCGGCCAGCGGGGTGAGGGCTGAGTTAGCTTTCAGCGACAGCGGGCCCCGAACCTGCGTGGCTGACCCGCAGAATTCGTTTGATATGCTGCCGACTCTCTCTCTTAACGTCCCAGCCTGGAAATACCAATACAGCTGGATGCACGAAAAGCGCCCGCGCAACTACCTTTGCACGTTCCACACCCAAGTTGACGCGATTATTTTCAATTGCCGAGATGGTTGACTGAGGAATTCCGGTTTTTTTTGCCAGTTCCGTCTGGCTTAGCTCTTGAAGTTCTCTCATAATGCGAACTGATTCGCCTACGGTTACGGAAACCGACTTTTTCGCTTTTCTGAATTGGCTCATATCCATGATTTATTTCCTCCTGTAGTCATGTGGGGTTAGTTCCATGACGAGAACAAATAACTTGTCTTTCTCAATCTTGTAGATGACTCGATACTGTTGATTTAATCTCGATGAGCGATTTCCTTTCCACTCACCGCGCAAGGCTTCGTCTCGAAATCCTTTGATAAGACGTAGGCCAGCCGGACCAGAGGTTTCCACGATATCTTTCCATTTCTGATACCGCTTCAAGGCTTCTAAAGGAAGCCGAGATAGCTTTCGGGTTACTTTCCGGTGCTCATAGACATCCCACATACCATAAATGTACTATAATATATATGGTATGTCAACTTGGAGGCAGTATAACGGCTGGCGGATCTGCGGACAGGGTCCGCGGCGCGGCTTCATTCTACCGACAAAGGGCTTTAAGATCAAGTGGGGCAAATAGACTGCCGAAGCGCGAAGCGGCCCCATCGGCCAGCGGAGCGGAGGCGAGGTAAATTGCGACGAGCCACCGAAGCCGTAGCCCGCGTAGCCGATCCGCAGAATGCGCGTGTTAATTGGAATTGCCTGCAGATCAGACTGAATCAGCATTCAGGCTCAGGAACTTTGAAGCACTGTCAGAATTGGGATAACTTGTTACCACAGAATAGATCAAGATGTGCCTTTTCACCAGATGAGTCCAGTTCGAGTAATAGGGATGTATGCGCTGCTCGCGATGTTTCTTTTTGGATTGGTGAACAGCGTACGGGCTCAAATACCCGACTCGATCCGTACGGCATTGTCGTACTTCCCACTTAATGAGGGTGACATCTGGCAGTATGAGCTCATATCTCCTGATGGGGGCAGTCTGGCGACTGGTGTTTACCTCTACCGACGAGTGGAATCCGATTCGCTGCCGGCGAATGGTACGGAATACAGGTCGTTGCTTGAGAAGTATTTCGGACCGGATGAACGCCGGCTCTATCGCATTGACTCAACCGACGCGACGGTATATACGTACGATCCTGAAAAGGCCGGTTTAAGGGGTTTCGACAACGACGAGCTGCCCTTCCTGCTGCTCCCGACCGGGTCGACCCTGCGTTCAGAGGTAAAAGGTGATTGGTCGCTGATATGCCTCTGGATTCCCGACGAAATGGTTCTCGGCACCTTGCGCCGTGTATGGAGTTGTACGGAGCACTTGTATAACGACTCCGAACTGAGAAAACTGACCAGCGGCCTGGGCCTGTATCATTGGTTTTTCCATCTCGCTGGCTTCATTTGGCAGTGGGATCTCATATTTGCGAACACCGAGGATGGCGAATCCGGGATCATCGTAACCACGGAGCCTCCCGAAATTGTGACGGAGTCCTATCTGAACATATATCCCAATCCAGTGCGAGCGGGCGAATCAATTACCATCGAGTACAGCTTGGATCTCCCGGCTCTGAGCATATTGCTTACTGATATCCAGGGGAAACGAGTAGAGACTTCCCCCTTGTCGAGCGCAACGACGGAGAGGATTCAGTTTCGTATCGTAGACCGACTCGCTCCCGGCATCTACTTCTTAAGCGTGCGCTCAGCCAGCACTGTTTCCCGCGGAAAAATCGTTGTTGTAAATTAGAAAGACTGCAATTCCAATTAACAGGTTTTCTATGTACCGGGCTGAATCTCTTTGGAATTATGCCTGTGCATTAACTCGATCAAGTGTAACAGTCATAAAGATTTAATGCAAACGGAGTAGGAAACTCTCTCCGATCGGCCACATATCATCCGCCTACATATCGGTGGTCCAGCTATCAGCGGTCTACATATCACGCTGGCTACATATCGGTGGTCCAGCTATCAGCGGTCTACATGTCACGCTGGCCGCATATCGTGCGGTACAGATATCACGCGCGCCATATATCACCAGACAGACATTCGGAGACGCGCCTCCCCTCCGCCCCAGGGTTGAGTCATGAAGGTCTTCCCGACGCAGAAGCAATCTCAGTTATCAGTGGCCATGAACACTCGCCGGCCTCGGAGCAGATACACTTTTTGCAGGCCGTGGTACAGGTTCGTCGCTGCGTCTTCATTACATCAACATAGATCGGTTTTTGGTGATGCTCAAGGTTTCAAGCGGAGCATTTGCCTCAAAAAAGAAATAGAGTTTACAGTCTCGTCGTAGGGACTTTTTTTAATGGGCACAAATTATTGAGGCCGGATTCGGGATCGGAATTCATCCAGGGACTTCTTTCCGATATCGGGTACGCGCGCGTCGTCTGCAGCATACCCCGCAACAAGCAGTATGTAGGCCCGCTCGTTTTTCGGGCGCCCGAGTAATTCATTGAGAAAACCCATCGGACTCGGGGTGTGGGTAAGTGAGGAAAGGCCGCACAGGTGAAGGGCGGTAATCAACATTCCTGTCGCAATTCCAACGGATTCCTGGACGTAATAATTCTTGAGATGTCGTCCGTCAGGCAAAAGCTCGTAGTTCCTTGCGAAAATCGCAATCAGGACCGGGGCAGTTTCCAGAAACTCTTTGTTTTCGTCGGTACCCAGCGGCGCGAGCGCGTCCAACCAGTCCTGCGGCGCGCGACCCGAGTAAAAGGCCTTTTCCTCCTCTTCCGCAGCTTTGCGAATTCGAGACTTTGCCTCCGGGTCCGTAATGACGACAAAATGCCATGGTTGTCTGTTAGCTCCACTCGGAGCCGATCCGCAGGCTTCGAGACAGGCATCGATTACGCCGCAGGGAATGGGTTGCGTAGAGAACTCTCGAACAGTGCGGCGCGACTGCAGCAGATCCCGGAATGCTTCCGCCTGCCGGAGCGTTTCACTTGCGCTAAGTTCAACCGGATGGGAAAAAGAGATAAAGTGTGGTTCCGATGTCATGAGTCCATGTAAAGTGTCGATCTCGTGTGTC
>JACZYD010000090.1 GCA_022571255.1 Bacteroidota bacterium | reverse complement strand
CAGCCCTGACATCAATTTCAAAAGATTCGAAATTCTCTCCGAGGTATTCCGGGATAAGCTGCCTGATGGCAGCAACATTGCCTTCACGAAAAGGGATCTGGGCAAAAGAATCGTTGAACTCAATGGTGATTCGCGTGCCTGTGTCGTCAAAAAAAACAGAATCGACTGCGCTCCCCGGGTCCAGCGACAACCCGCATCCGTTTACACACTGCTCCAGAAAAGTGGAAACTCTCTGGTACACGGCCGCTACAATTTCAGCCTCTGTTCGTGGAACAGATTTGACGTTGGAAGAGCTGGAGCATCCGGTGACCAGACTGATTCCCAGAAGAATCGCTGCCGGACACAGAGTATTCGGGAAGAATAATCGTTCTCTCACACGATCCTTATTTAATTAACGGAAAAGATTTTCGTAAGCCACGACGCCTTCCCGGCCGATCCGATCGATGACGGAAAAAGCCACGGCGCGAACCGTATTATCGACCACGATGGTCAACACATCCGTTCCACCAGGAATAATACGCAGATGCCAGGCATCTCCTCTCAATTCGCGAACCAGCCATTGTTTGATATCAAGAGGATTCACATCCTGCAGTACGGCCGTAATTCTCTTCCCATCGTCTGACGTTCGGAGTTGTGGAGTTGGAAGAGAGCGCCCGCTGAGCCACGGGCTTGCAGGGATCAGAGCAGGATTCTGATATAATTTTTCTTTCAGTTGATCTCCCATCCCGTGTGAAGCCGGCATGAGTGAAATCATTCGGAAATGTGTGTTACCCCCTGCATTCGGAGTTTCTCTGGTTATCCGGATCTGATTCAACAGTTCCTCTGCATTCCAGTATTGCTCTCCGGTCAGTGTGATTCGGCTGGTGAAATTACCTGGCCAGAGGTGTCGTCCCATCCGATTCTGTTCGGTCCACCATGAAAGCAGGCGCGGATAGCTTTGACCCGGAGAATCAATCGACCAGTACAATTGCGGAGTAAGGTAATCTACCCAGCCGTTCATCAGCCACTTTCGCGAATCGGCGTATAATTTGTCATGTGGGTTAAAACCGACTGTTCCTTCGGGATAGCCGGGCTGCCAGATTCCAAATGGACTTATCCCGAATTTTACCCACGGCTTGCAGGCACGAATGATTTGCTGAAGATCTCGAACAAAGTCATCTACGTTTTGTCGACGCCATTCGTCCCGGTCCATCCCATCCTTTGCGGCGCTGGATTCGGTCCACGAAGCGTCATCCGGGAAAGCCACATCTCCACCGCTTTCGGAGGTCGTCGGATACGGATAGAAATAATCATCCATGTGGAATCCGTCTATATCGTATCGGTTCAGGATATCTGCTGCCACGTTGAGCGAATGCAGACGCGCATCCGCATTCCCGGGGTCAAGCCACGAATAAACACCGTAACTGACGACCATTTCCGTACGGGCAACATGATTCTCGGCAAACTCCTCTACTTCACCTTCTATGTTCGCCCGAAACGGATTGAACCAGGCGTGGAGTTCCAGACCACGTGCGTGTGCCTCTTCAATGGCGAACTCCAGAGGATCATAAAACGGATCGGGTGCACGGCCCTGTTTCCCATTCAGAAAGACCGACCAAGGCTCCAACTCAGACGCATAAAACGCATCCGCCATGGAACGAACCTGAAAAATAATTGCATTCAGATTCAGATCTCTGGCACGATCAAACATCGCTCGAAGCTCAGCCTGCTGTTCGGCTGAAGTAAGATCCTGTCGCGAAGGCCAATCGGCATTTTTAACCGTCGCGATCCATACTCCCCGAAATTCACGAGGGATCGTGGGCAAGGGCGGCAGGGGTAGCAAGGGCGGCAAATCCGAAACAGTCCGCCCCTCAACCGTCGCAGACTGATCCAGACTGCCCTCTTCCACAACGAATACAGATGGGTTTTCCGCCTCGGTTGTACCACGATTTTGTGTCGAGACACACGAATAAAAAAGCACCTGCGACGACAGGATGATTCCGAATTTCAATGTCTGTACGATCATACTGTCCATTATCTATCGACCCGCCGTATATCCCCCAACTCGTCCAGTATCTACCGACCCTCCGTATATCCCCCAACTCGTCCAGTATCTACCGACCCTCCGTATATCCCCCAACTCGTCTATTATCCAGCGGCTCGCAGCCCGAATTTCATCTCGCGGCCGCACGTCGGATTCGATCCATCAAAGCAAGTCCCAGTTCCAGGTCGGCCACAGACTGACAATATATTACTTCGACACCCGCACGATCGCAACGACGAAAAAATTCGAATACTGACTTCGCGTAGTCTGTCAGACCCGAAGCGATGTGGGTCAGTGCAAAATCGGAAATGTCGGGAGGCGAATCCAGGCCGATAAACGCAATTTTTTTTTCGGGCGCTGCTGCACGCACTGCCTCTTGCACAACATCGACGACGATTACCGTCGCCTCCGGTGTGTAATGCCTGAACGTCGTACCCGGGCTTCTGGGCCCGTCATGCGAATCCGGACTGCGACCGGAAGAAAATGTGGTCGAAGGCACGACGCCCTGTAGCTCCGAAAGCGTCCTCGACCCGGGGCGCAAAATTACCGGCGGGTCGACGGTACAGTCCACAACGGTAGACTCAAGGCCCACGGTGGTCCATTCCGCCATAAGGATACAGGATATTCTACCATCAAGATCTTCGCGCACCGCCTCCCACGTAGTCGGACTTGGTTTTCCGGAAAGATTCGCAGACGGAGCAGCCACAACGGTGCCTGATGTATGGATAAACGCAAGGGCAATTTCGTTGTCTGGCATTCGTACACCTACCGTCGCTCGTCCAGCGCTCACGACAGACGAAAGCAGAGGCGCTCTTTCGAGAATCAATGTCAGCGGCCCGGGAAAAAACGAATCCATGAACATTCTTGCATTTTCCGGAATGTGAATGGCTGTCTTTTCAACATCTTGCGCGGCACCGATATGAACAATAAGAGGGTTCGACTCCGGACGTCCTTTTGCCGCAAATATTTTCTTCACCGCGTCCGTATCATATGCGTTGGCCCCTAAACCGTAGACCGTTTCGGTTGGAAACGCCACGAGCTCTCCTGCCTGTAGAAAACGGGCTGCCTTTTCAATATCCGTCGTGATACACGTCTCGATCGTCATCCTTCAACTCCACGATTGCAGTGCTTCACGCAACGACGAAATCAGCGCTCCTTCGTCCTGAGCAAGATCCAGAGCCGAAATAAAATGTTCTCCCCATCCGGGATATTCGTCTTCGTCCCAGAGTGTATTGTGCCATAGTCCTACAAAAACACCTCCGTAACGACGACATGTTTTCATAAGCTTTCGCGTGCGCTCGGTGGACTGCCGAAGAGTCAAGTTCTGACGATGGAAGAGCGTGGACTCCATGAGTATGAGGGGCATCTCCCAGACGGCGATCGACCTGTTTTCCTTCAGATCAAAGAGCTGAAACGGACTGCATGTAGCGTATCGGAAACCCTCCTGAGACGCCCAGCCCAGTGTCGAGTCCAGATTGAAATCCACCTGTTCGAGTACTGCAGGGGTATTGGAAGGATCAAAACGCAAATAATGAGTTCGAACACTGGTCGTGATCACGCCCGAGGCTCCGGCCAGAATGTTCTTTTCTTCGCGAAGGTATCCAGTGTGATCAAATGCATGATAACTGGGGTGCAGCGCAATCTCGAACCCGGCTTTTTGCAGTTGTGCAAACTCTTCTTTGAGAAACCGGGTTGTGGGTGAATATCGTACATCATGAGGCGCTCTGGCTGCGGCCTTGAAAAAATACGTCGCCGTACCGTCTCGCTCTGAAACCTCTCGACGCATGCGCGTAATTGCATCTTGAAAAGGATTGCTTCCGGACAACAGTCCGTACATGGTTTTCCCTACTCGTCGAAATCGATTCGCGACCGATTCGCTCTCCCTGTTCCGTACGGCCCGATGTATAATTTCTCTTCGGATTATTCCGGGGCGCCACTTGCGAATGTAATCAATATCGTGTGTCGGGCAGAAAACCCACTCCCGATCCCTCCACTTTTTTTTTGTCAGAACCTTCCCGGATTTCCCGAGCAGATGGTATAAAAGAACTCTGTACACGTCCACGTAGGGCACGTCCGGTGATCCGAGGCTGGCTTGCAAAGAATCCTCATAACGCACGCGCCCGTGTTCGTCGCGTGCGGTCGTTTTTGTTTCCTGCCACCCCGAGAGGAAAAAGAACGAACTGGCGATCAAATCGAACGCTCCACCCGCAATGCACGGAAACAGTGCCGGAACGTCTTCTCCACCGACAACAACGGTCTCGAAATGGGCAGGTCGAGACTCGACACCGCTAAAAAATTGAACAGTCCGAGAATCCAGTCCAACGACGTATACACCGGGCGGAGCATGTTCGGGATGTGTTCCGTAGTATATGTCACCTGTTGACAGATGACGCGCAGATTCGAATTCGACATCAACCCGGTACGGGAAAAGGAGCATTCGAATCGCATATTGTGCCTTCTCGACGTAGTCGTGCGGCGCCTCAATGCAGCACCTGATACGGGTCCCACTCGCAATATCTGTCACGGGTTATGGATCAAATGCTTGAATGTCCTTGAAGTAAACCACCAGCGCCTGACGACACTGCGCCTATATACAAAATGAATCAAAGATTTCTCCCTATAATCAGATTGTGAGCAGCCGATTTAAAATTTTTTCAGATCCGGTGCACGGATTCATCTCTGTTCCGCAGGGCCTCCTACTCGACTTGATCGACACGCCCGAAGTACAACGCCTCCGGAGGATCCGGCAGCTCGGGATCGGGTATCTCGTTTTTCCCGGCGCGGAGCATTCGCGATTCGGCCATGCGCTTGGCGCCATGGCCCTCATGCACGACTGCCTGACATCACTCGCTGAAAAAGAAACCGATATTTCGGTAGAAGAGCACCGCGCTGCGATGGCTGCCGCGCTGTTACACGACATCGGACACGGACCGTTTTCCCATACGCTCGAAAACGAAGTTATCCCTGGCTTTCGTCACGAACACATGAGTCGGATCCTGATGGCCGGGTTGAATAGAAGACTTGGCGGTGCACTGGATCTGACTCTTGAAATTATTGACAATGTCTATGCGAGACCTTTCTTTCACGACCTCGTGTCGAGTCAACTGGATATGGATCGCCTGGACTACCTGCGGCGCGACTCCTATTACACGGGTGTGGTCGAGGGCCGAGTCGGTGTGGAGCGCATTATCAAGACAATGCGGGTATATGTGGATAAAGAAGATTCGGTAGAACAAATCGCGATTGAAGCCCGGGGAATCCACGCCGTGGAAAACTTTCTAATTGCTCGCCGCCTGATGTACTGGCAGGTGTACCTGCACAAGACAATTCTGGCGGGTGACCATCTGCTGAGAAGCATTATTCGACGCGTTCGCTGGCTGATTGCCTGCGAAAACTCTGATGCGGTAAGTGGTACATCGCCTGCATTTTTATTTTTTCTGGAAAACGATATCGCACCGAACGATCTCGATCATCCGGAAATTATCGAGAAATATTGCGCGCTCGACGACACCGATATCATCTTCAGTCTCAAAAGCTGGAGCAAATCGTCGGACCCCATACTGGCCGATCTGAGCGGCCGCGTCCTCAACAGAGATTTTTTCAGGGTGCGTTTTCTTACCCAACCGATCTCCGAATCGCTCCAGCGTGTTTGGCGGGAGCGAGTCCGAGCGTATCTGGAAAATTCCGGTCTGAGTTCAGCAGAATCTCTGGACTCGGATCTGGAATATTATCTGGCGTTCGACAGTTCAAGACACGAGGCGTACGAGAAAAGTGAAAATTCAATCGGCGTGATACAGAACGGCGAACTTATTGAGCTCTCCAAAGCCATGGAGGTCAGCGCATTATCGGGACTGAGCGAGCGTGAATCGCGGCGATACATGTGTTTTCCAAAAGAAGTGGATCTTTGATGCCGTCGGCCCGGGAATTCCTGCCGACAGAGGCCCTGAAACCGCGGACTGCTCCTGCGTTCTTAGCGTGAACGTGCTTCATTGACGCGAATGTCGCGGCCATCGACGGTTGTACCATTCAGCGATTCGACAGCCTTTTCGCCGGCACCCTGGTCAGGCATTTCTACAAAACCGAATCCTTTCGACCTCCCAGTGTCTCTATCCGCGATAATCGTTGCATTGGTGACTTCACCGTACTCGGCAAACAGTTCCTGGAGATCGTCATCCGAAAGGGACCAAGGCAGATTGCCCACGTAAATATTCATTGTTCTACTCTTATATAGAGATAATCCGAAAGGTTTGTATCGATACGCTTGATCGAATGCGCGCTAAGGTAATGCTTCCCGGCAGATAACAGTCGATCGACTGCCATTCTTAACGGAAAGATAGAATTGCGATAAAGTGACCAGACTTCGGCTCAGAATGTGACGCCGATACCGAAAGATCCTGTGCGAACGGTACCCAGGTTCGCGTCCACAGAAAAAAGTACCGGTCCAGCCTTTACACTGAGTCCGATGATTCCCCTGAAAAGATTAGCCCCATCCAGATCAAGCCCGATTGTGACGGGATCGGGTGCATCGACTACTGCGACTTCGTCGCCAGACTGGCCATTTTCAATAAGGTTGGGACTGTCAAATACGTAGCTGATTTTAATGTTCGCGTCTTCTGCCTGCACACCCCCGTACACCGTCAGACCACCAAATTTTTTGCTCGCCTGCAGGTTGACGGCCCACGTCGTCAATTCGATAATAGAGTTGCCATTATCGTCGTCAAAAAACAACCGCTGTCCCACACCCTGAATTGCCAGATGAAATGGGAGCGATGGAAAATATTGACTGATACTGTGCCGGATTCCTCCTCCAAACAGTCCAAACCTGCCTATGTCCTCGCTCGTAATGGAAGGAACGTATCGCACCATGACATCTGTTCCCAGAAAGGTGCCAATCTCAAGTTGGGGCGCCGCCGCCGGCATCAACGGGAGATCTATAAGGCCCCTTGGGGTCTTGAACGTAAATACCGTATCCACGGCTACAATAAATTCTTCGCCGTCGACTGTGATCCTAATATCGTCCAGCACCCGCACGGTAACAGATCCTCTCAGACTGTCACCAAATATTGTAGGGGCATCCCGAACGGTAACCAAGGCAGGAGCCCGAAAAGTGACCGCCTTTCCTCCAACGATCCTGTCTATGGCCACATCAACCGTGTACGTAGTACTGAATCGTTTGTCACTGCCGTCAATGAGCGTGGCAAACACTTTTATGCCGAAATATCCGTGCAACCCTTTGCGCGGACCGTTGTCAGCCGTATGAAAAAGTCCTGTATTGTAATCTGCCCCGAAGGCACTGGTAAACGGCTCGATGTAGCGACTTGCATACTTGGAAGAAACCAGTCTGAGCGCATCGATAATATCTTGAGCTGTGGCGGATCCAACACCAATCGACGCTACCACCAGCGCCAGGAATATAAACTTTTTAGATAACATCCATTCAGAGTATGGAGGAATATATCTGGTAAGTATCGGCGAGAGATAACATCGCTATAATATAGCCTCCTATACGGTATTTGAACAATATCCGTTTTGTCGATGAGAAACCTCAAGATTTTTCTACCATTGAACTTTTTCCTGAACAGGGTCCGCGTCTCGTATTTTATTTTTTCCTGTTTCCCCTTCAACTGACACGGACAATGCGACACGACCCGGCGGATTCCGCCGTCTCCACAGCCTGGTGTTCTTCTTATTCGGCGTGGATTTCATCGCCGTAGAGCTGCCCTCTCACAAAAGAATTGTTATTCGATCGGAAAATCGAAATACGTCTCCTCGAACGGCTCATCGATCAGTGTATAGTGCCACCATTCCCGTTCGTAGTTACGGAATCCATGTCTCTCCATGATGGTCTTGAGAAGCAGTCTGTTCGCCCGTTGTTGCACTCCAATCCGGCCGTCCATCGTCCACGACAGGGTATCAAAACAATCGTATCCCGTTCCCATGTCAATCGTGGTATCTCGGTATCGCTGAGCGGCCGGGAGGCGGCAATCTTGCAGGTCATTCTGGAAAAATCCGGGTTCTTCTCCTGACGAAAGCGCCACAATAGTCACGTCGAGTGTACTGCCTCGCGAATGACCGGAACGGGCTGCAATATACCCGTCTCGAAACAGATGCTTCTTTTTGACTTCCGGATAAAACTCCGCCTTCATCGCAGTATCAGCGAGGTTTTCCGCCCAATCCACAAAATGGTCTACCGCTCGCTGGGGGCGGTATGCGTCATAGATTTTCAGCGAGAGCGACATGGACATCAGCTCTTCCTGAACGTTTTTCAGCGCCACCGCCGCCTCAAACGTGAGATAAGTGTGCTCCGCATTGTATCCGTTTATCCGACTCCCTATGAAATTATGCCCCCCGAAATAACGCAGATCAAGAATGATGGTCGGGATGAAGTCCACGACGTTGATGAAAGCAGATGGATCATGGGATGTGGTTGTGTTTACCGCCTCCTCCCCCGACTGAGCACGTGCTGTGATCACTGTCAGGACCGGAATCAGTAACAGAGAAACGAGAAAAAACGGCATAATGCTCAGGCGCGTACCTGCTTTCATGATTTCACCCCGGTCGGGAATGCGGATTCGACTGCGTAACTGAATATAGGTGGCCCGGCCTGTACCAAGCGGATCAGAAGTAGTCACAGGAACGATTCACAGAGACAGGATTCGTATTATCCAGATAGATTTCGGGCCAGAACAAAATATGGATTCAACACTCTTAAAACGCCGGGCGCTTGTGTGCGGAGGGTCGCAGGGGATCGGCCTCGCCTCGGGCGTGGCCCTGGCCGAACGGGGTGCAATCATCACTCTTTTTGCCCGAAACAAGGATCGGCTGGAGCGAGCACTCGAGAGCCTTCCCACTCCGGCGGGTCAGGAGCATGGTTTCCTGGTCGCAGACTTCGACGACATGCCTCAGGTTGCTGCATGTATGGAAGCGGGTCTTGAGAGCGGTAAAACGTACCAGATTCTGATAAACAACAGTGGCGGGCCACCGGGCGGACCGGTTATCGAAGCCCATCGGAATGAATTCATTATCGCCTTTAATCGCCACCTGCTCGTCAGTCAGACGCTGGTTCAGAACCTGTTACCCGGGATGATACATGCCGGCTTCGGACGGATCGTGAATATCATATCGACTTCCGTCAAGCAGCCACTGGTAGGGCTCGGCGTATCAAACACGATTCGCGGTGCAGTAGCCAACTGGGCCAAAACGCTCGCGTCAGAGGTTGCTGTGCATGGTATTACGGTCAACAACGTGCTTCCCGGTGCCACCGAAACAGCGAGACTGGAGGCCTTGCTCAAGGCGCGCGCTCAGAAATCGGGCGAATCGGAAGAACATCACGCCGATTTGATGAAAGCGGCCATCCCCATCCGGCGATTCGCACAACCGGAAGAGATTGCCGCCGCGGTTGCATTTTTGTGCTCACCCTCCGCCGCCTACATCACCGGAATTAATCTGCCTGTCGACGGAGGACGGACCGGAACTCTATAATGAAAATCATACGCAACTATATCAGTGGGGAACTCCGGAGCGCAGAATCGGGCGCCTGGATCGACAGTGTAAATCCAGCAACGGGGGAGATCTATTCTCAACTGCCGGATTCCGACCAGACAGACATTCATCTTGCCGTCGCGGCCGCAAAAGCGGCATTTCCGGAGTGGTCTTCTCTCCAAGCCGAGGCCAGGAGCAATTTTTTATTGAAAATCGCAGATGCAATCGAGGACAATCTGGAATCATTGGCGGTAGCGGAATCCATCGATAACGGCAAGCCATTGACGGCGGCACGAACTCTTGAAATTCCCCGGGCCGCGAAGAGTTTTCGGTTTTTTGCGACGGCCATCCTGCATGAATCGTCAGAAGCACATTCCGCCGGAAACGAGATGCTCAACTATACGCTCCGGCAGCCAATCGGAGTGGTGGGCTCGATATCTCCATGGAATCTGCCTCTGTATCTGCTGAGTTGGAAGATCGCTCCGGCCCTCGCCGCAGGGAATTGTGTGGTCGCGAAACCCTCGGAGCTTACGCCCATGACCGCGTATATGCTCGCACAGCTTTGTATCGACGCGGGCCTGCCGGGCGGGGTGCTGAACATCATTCAGGGTACGGGGATCAAGGCGGGTGCTCCTCTGGTTGAGCACAGCGATGTGAAGGCGATTACTTTTACAGGCGGTACAAAAACAGGCGCGACGATTGCACGAACCACTGCTTCCACATTCAAAAAAACGTCGCTCGAACTCGGAGGCAAAAATCCCACCATAATATTCGCTGACTGCGATTACGAGAAGGCGCTTTCAACCAGTATTCGGGCGGCTTTTGCCAATCAGGGAGAAATTTGTCTGTGCGGATCCCGAATCTATATCGAAGAATCGATATTTGACCGATTCTCCGCAGATTTTGCGAAGAATACGAAAGCCCTTGTGGTCGGAGATCCACTGGATGATTCTACGGATCTCGGTGCCCTGATCTCGAATGACCACTTGGAGAAGGTTCTGCATCACGTGCAGATAGCGAGAGAGGAGGGCGGATCGGTACTCTGTGGAGGAGACCGCATATCTGTAGAAGGCCGATGTGCAGGTGGCTATTTTATGCGACCAACCGTAATCACCAACCTGCCGACACAGTGCACGACCAACCAGGAAGAAATATTCGGACCGGTCGTTACCTTGAACCCGTTCAAAACCGAATCCGAAGTGGTGAAATACGCGAATGCAACAAAATACGGTCTGTCGGCCTCGGTCTGGACGTCCGATGTACACTGCGCGCACCGACTCGCTGCGGTACTTGAGGCAGGAGTGGTGTGGATCAACTGTTGGATGGAACGAGATCTGAGAACACCGTTCGGGGGCGTTAAACATTCCGGTGTCGGACGAGAAGGCGGCTGGGAGGCCCTGCGATTTTTTACGGAAACAAAAAATGTGTGCCTGGCCATTTCGTGAACGGCTTGCCCGAAAAGCATACAGATCCCATGACGAACCAATCCGGACCCGCTTCTTCCCAGCCCCTGAATTCTACACGGGCGCCCGAACCTGTGGGCGCTTATCCCCATGCACGGCGCGTAGGGAATTTGTTGTTTCTTTCCGGAGTCGGGTCCCGGGACGCGGCAACCAATAATATACCGGGGGCTGAATTTGACTCCGCTGGGAATCTGGTCTCTTACGACATGGAAGCTGAGTGTCATTCCGTATTTACAAATGTCCGAAATATCGTGGAAGATGCCGGACTCGATTGGAAGGATATCGTCGATGTAACGGTTTTCCTGACAAATATGCAGGATGATTTTGAGACGTATAATCGCATTTACGCGGAATATTTTGCAGATACACGCCCCTGTCGTACGACCGTCGAGGTGGGTGCTCTGCCCACAGAAATAGCCATCGAATTAAAGGTGGTTGCTCAGTTCCCGTCAGAATAGTCCATTAACCAGAGAGGAGAAATCATGCTTCCACCCATCAACTTTAAAAACTGGATTGATGAAAACAGACACCTTTTGAAACCTCCCGTTGGAAATCAATGTGTCTACAGCCAGGCTGGTGATTTTATTATCATGGTTGTCGGCGGCCCCAACTCCCGAAAGGACTTCCACTATAATGAAAGCGAGGAGTTTTTCTACCAGATCGAAGGAGATATCACGCTGCGGATCATGGAAGATGGAAACGTCAGGGATATTCCAATCCTTGAAGGAGAGATTTTTCTTCTGCCTCCAAAAGTACCGCATTTGCCTCAACGGCCGGCCAACACGGTGGGGCTTGTAATCGAAAAGGTGCGTGACGAAAATGACACGGACGGATGTATCTGGTTCTGTGAGAATTGTGGCACAAAAATCCACGATGAATATTTCCATCTGACCGACATCGTAACACAGCTTCCTCCCGTCATGAATCGTTTCTACGACAGCGTGGAGAATCGAAGCTGTTCGGATTGTGGTGCTGTGATGCAAAAACCTGAACCGGCGCAAGCGTGAAAACGGTTGATATTCACACCCATATCCTTCCGGAAAAGTGGCCCGATCTTGCTGAACGTTATGGTTATGGGAATTTTCTGAGTATTGAACACCATGCTCCCTGTTGCGCGCGCTTGTTGAAAGGGAATTCTTTTTTCAGAGAGATCGAGTCGAACTGCTGGGACGCGGGCAAAAGAATGCAGGAATGTGACTCCCACGGAGTCAACGTGCAGGTATTGTCAACTGTGCCGGTGATGTTCTCGTACTGGGCCAGGGCCGACGATACACTTGATCTTTCAAAGCTCCTGAATGACCACATTGCAGATGTTGTTTCGACCCACCCAACCCGTTTTATCGGTCTTGGAACGGTGCCCATGCAGGACGGGGAACTGGCCTTGCGGGAACTGGAGAGGTGTATGGAAGATCTCGGCATGGCCGGAATCCAGATTGGCACACATGTAAATGGAATCAATCTTTCCGACCCCCGATTTTTCCCTTTTTTTGAGCGCATGGAAGAAATGGGCGCCGCACTTTTCGTTCACCCGTGGGATATCATGGGCGCAGATACGATGCCCGATTACTGGCTTGCATGGCTGGTGGGAATGCCTGCGGAAACGTCTCGCGCGATCTGCTCTTTTATTTTTGGAGGCATCTTTGAGCGCCTTCCGAATTTACGTGTCGCCTTTGCTCACGGTGGCGGCTCTTTTCCGTCGACCATAGGCCGGATCGAGCACGGTTACCACGTCAGGCCGGATCTGTGCGCAGTGGACAATCCAGTGAATCCCCGGGCATATATCGGTCAGTTTTACCTCGATTCGCTCGTCCACGACGCGGCTGTATTGAAGGCACTTATATCACTCGTCGGAGCCGACCGAATCGCGCTCGGGAGCGATTATCCTTTCCCGTTGGGAGAACACGAACCAGGAAGTCTGATTCGTTCGATGACTGACCTGCCGACTGCTGACATGGAACGAATGTTGTCCGGAACGGCCCTCGAATGGCTCGGAAGACCCTTTTTCGTATTTGATTAACCACCGTGTGGGAATGATATGAAAATAACTGCGCAGATCTCAGATGTACTCTACCGCGTAGACATCGAACGCGGAATCGACATTTCCATTCCGATAGATTTTGACGGTCCACAGCCGAATCTGTATGACGTTCCGACGGCTTCGGCCGGCACGTTCAGCGACGGATCCGTGAGCGGAGATACGAGAGAAGGGGGCAGTTGCAACGTCACTGAAGTGCGCATCATTCCTCATTGCAACGGTACGCATACCGAGTGCATCGGGCATTTGACGGATAAACGGTTGAATATCCTGGACCTGCTGCACGACACACTCATCCCGTGTCTGCTGGCCAGTGTTTCACCGATCGCGGCCTCGGATACTGCCGAAACGGTTCTTGATTCTCTGTCTCCTGAAAACCTTGTGGTTACAAGGCAGGACATCGAATATCACCTGCGTCGCGTTCCGGTAGAATTTCGCGGCTGCCTGGTGGTGCGCACATTCCCGAATCATCAATCCAAACGATTTCAACATTATGGAAGTGGCGGAGCGGCTTTTTTTTCCAGTGCTGCGATAAAAGCACTTCTGGATCATGATGTGCGTCACCTCGTCACTGATTTACCGTCGATTGATCCACTTGACGATGGGGGGAAAATGCTCTCACACAGAATTTTCTGGGGCATTGAGGAAGGGTGCCATGATGTTACCGACCGAAGTGACATACACCGCACGATTACGGAACTGGTGTACATCCCTGATTCCGTGGAGGACGGCCCATACCTGCTCAATCTGCAGGTCGCACCATTCATGGGCGAGGCAACACCAAGCCGCCCGATCCTGTATCCGGTCGAAATCGTATGATCGGGCCGTTCGAATCCACCCTGCAATTCGCCCGTGGCGAAGACTCCCGGGAC
>JACZYD010000089.1 GCA_022571255.1 Bacteroidota bacterium | reverse complement strand
GTGATGAGCAATCTGTTTTATACATTTGTTGGTTTCGCTGGATGGGAGATCCTTGCATAAGCGGCGGCACAACAAGCGCATATTATTACATTGAAGTCAAGTATCTGAAAGTGATTGTTCTCAATTGCCCAATCCAAATAAGACATTATTGATTCGATCAAATCCTTTTTATCTGCGCTGTCCATGTTGAAAGAGTAGTCGAAGAGTAGTCGGTTTCACTGCGTAAATATCGAAAATGTCAGTTTTGCTAAATTCACACTATCCTATGTCTAGCAACAAGTACCCGAGGGGGGACTCGAACCCCCACGTCCAAAGGACATACGATTTTGAGTCGCATGCGTCTACCAGTTCCGCCACTCGGGCAATTTCCGCGATTCGTGTCTCGGCAGCCCGGCCGGCTGCTTGAAGGAATCCCGGGAAATACGGACGAGGATGTTAGGCACGGCGCGAATTGATGTCAATTGCAGGCGGGTGATTCACGCAAATCACTTGCCGGTGTCGACACGCAGCGCCCGGATCGTTCACTTGGTGGGATAGATGTGCATGAATCGAATAATCGACTCAATTCCGGCCTGGAATCGATCGAGTCCGAAACATTCATTCGGGGAATGAATGGAGTCAGAATCGAGCCCGAATCCGAACAGAACGGTTTCCAGTCCCAGCAGACGTTTAAAATCGGCCACGACCGGGATGGACCCACCCGTCCGAGTGAAATAAGGTTTTTCTCCGAACGCGCCCTCCATGGCTTCGGAAGCGGCCTCCATCGCGGGGCTGTCGGTATCGACCAGAACGGCGTGTCCGCCGTGTAAATCACGAAATTCGAGCTTCATGGTGGACGGAACGTTGGTTTCGAAGTAGGCCCGGATTTTTTCCGTGATTTCTTCCGGAGTCTGGTTGGGAACGAGGCGGGCCGAAATTTTTGCGCTCGCCTTCGATGCCAACACCGTTTTGGCACCGTCGCCGGTGTATCCACCCCAGATCCCGTTGCAATCAATCGCCGGGCGGGCCGTAGTTGCCTCGAGCACGGTAAAACCGTCCTCTGTTCTGGCATTCGAAACACCCACGTCTTCGATCCATTCCTTGTCGTCAAACGGGAGGGAGGCAAACGTATCTCGCTCCTCCTGTTTCAGGGGGATTACGTGGTCGTAGAAACCCGGAATCAGAACACGGTGCTTGTCATCATGCAGTCCGGCTATTAATCTGGCGAGCGCATTGATGGGATTCTCGATGGCACCTCCGTATATGCCGGAGTGTAAATCGCGGTCGGGTCCTGTGAGGGTGACTTCCACGTAGGCCAATCCCCTCAGGCCGTAGGTGATTGCCGGCACGCCGGATCCGAAAAGGGCCGTGTCTGAAATCATCACGACATCCGCTGCGAGCAGATCCCTGTTGTCCGAAATGAATGCTGGAAGACTGGCAGAGCCGTTCTCTTCTTCGCCTTCGATGAGGTACTTGATGTTCACGGGCAGCGATCCGGATGTTTTCATGTAGGATTCTGCGGCCTTGGCATGCATGAAGAGTTGTCCTTTGTCGTCGGACGTCCCGCGTGCATAGATTTTACCGTCCCTGATTACCGGTTCGAACGGAGGGGAATCCCAGAGCTCGAGCGGATCTGGTGGTTGCACGTCATAGTGACCGTATACAAGCACGGTGGGCAGCGCTGCGTCAACGAATTGTTCGCCATAAACGATGGGGTGCCCGGGCGTTTCCATGACATCAACACGCTGAATACCGATGTGTCTCAAATGATCGGCGATCCAGTGGGCTGCTCTCTGTACGTCTGGCCCATATTCCGGATCGGTACTGATCGATGGAATACGAAGAAAATCCTCAAGTTCAGTTACAAAATGGTCAAAATTAGTTCGGGCGTATTGAAGGGCGTTTTCCATTCAGGAGTGGCGGGTTAAAAGGATAAGGAGAGTGCCGGGGTAAGCCCGGGCACTTGGCGGAGCGTCAAAGTTCACTTTCGTCCCGCCAACGCTGCAGTTGCCATACGTCGAGTGAATCGGCCCGAACGAGTAAAAAATTTACGTTTCCGTCGGTGCGAAAAACATCTCCCAGTTCGAGTGTGACAGTTAAATTAAACGAGCGAATAACGCGGGACGAGACATCGGGAATCAGCTCATCCTGTGCGATGATCTGATTCCATTCCAATCGGATAAGGTTCGTATTCTGAAACAGGCGACGCGTGGTTTCGAGGTCCTGTGCAAATCCCCATTGTCGATCGACCTGTGCATCAAAATCTCTCCAGATAAACGTAAATGAGCTGTCAAGAAGAGGTTCATACAGCGAGACGTCTCTCAATTCATAGGCATTTCTGAAATTGGTAAAAAAACCTTCGATCGTCGTTCGGTCACCCAGTAAATCACCGAACGGATCGCCGTCATCAAGCGCAGGCGCAAACGGATTACATGCCAGTGTCGAAAGAGTCATGGCGACAAGGCAAAAAACTGTTGCCTTTTTCTGACGATGTAGTGGTGCAGTCACAGTTTGTTTTGAAAGTCGGTCGCCATCGATGAAAGGATAAAGAGATTCTCTTCAATCTTGTTCACTCCTAATCAATAAAAACAGCTTTAAGATCGCTCCACGAGGCACTTAATCCAAGTTCCTGATCGGTCCACTCGGTCAGGCTCCAGAGTCCATCCTGGCCCTGTTCGATGACCCACTGCAGCCTTCCCTGGACCCGGGTATCTGCGTCGGGGCGGTTGTGATTGAGTGTCAGCACGTACGTGGCATCCAGCACAAAACGCGAATCGCTGACGATGGCGAACGAGCGGTCATTGAGCGCGAGATTGTGCCCGGTTCCTGAATTGGCCGAAGCGACCATGGCGCTGAAATACTGTTCTTCCTGGGAGCGGCCCCAGTTCAGAAAAACGGTTTCACGGGCCTCGGCCGTTGCCGTCGGCCGGAACAGCAGTAATTCGTTGAATGAACGCCTGTAATTGAGAGTGTTCAGTTCCGAAATGGCAGCCTGAATATTTTCGATCACCTGTTCCGGTGTATCCGGCTGAATAAACGTGCCGCTGTCTGTGATCGGTTCGGCCGGGTCTCGAGTGGAGAACAGCGAACATCCCGCCATTAAAAAAATTGGGACGAGGATGCCGACGACCCTGCGAATGGGATACCATGAATATGATCGCGAATTGGCTTTCAATCTATTTTTTTGCGACTGAACATGATCAATCTCGGTGAAGACGGACTATGGGGATCTCCCTGGTATGATCCTGCCACATGAAAGATGGTTAATCCAGCCAAAGCATACATGGACTCAAAATCTTCCTTTCTGAGAAGTGCGACGGATTCGTCAAATTCGTGTTCCTGGTCTTCATAGGAGAACACAATTTTTTTTCGGATGCGATTGTTTTCAATCCACCGGTTCTGACGGACACTCGCCACGCCGATTGTGCGTACGTCTTCCGGGACCAGGTCGGTGATTACGCGCTCGGCATTCAGGAAATCTTGAACGAACCAACCGCCCGGGGTAAGCGGTGCAAGCATGGCATTCAATGCGCTCTGATGTTCGTCATGGGTGTTAAAATATCCGAACGCGGTGAACAAATTGAGTATACCATCGAACACGGCGTCTGTAATGGGAGTACGCATGTCTCCGCGGCGGAAATCTATCTCCAGACCGGCCTCAAGGGCAGCCGATTTTGCCTGGGCAATGGAACGCTCCGAAAGGTCGATGCCCGTCAACCGATATCCCCGGGTTGCGAATTCTATCGCGTGTCTACCCCGACCACACCCCATGTCCAGAATCGAGCAACCGGGCTCCGGTTTTACGGTACGCTCCACCAGATCCGCCAGTTCGGTGGCTTCCGACGCATTGCGGTTTTGATAGAGGAGTTCGTATTCATCCTGATCAAACCAGTTTTCGTACCAGGCCATAAGGATAGTCCCCGCCGCGCGGTGGTCAGCTCAGTGGGCTGTTTGTATGTGAGTGAATGTCTGGAGTACGTCTGCAGGATTACGCGTTCCGGGGACGAGATCCACCACGGTCCTGATTACTTCATCGAGCAAAATGTCCGGACACGACGCACCGGCAGTCAAAAGAATATCCACACGCGAAGAAAGGTCCAACCAGGATTCAGAGGTGATGTCTCGGCCACTCTCGAGATCAAAATGAACAATCCGCTGCGCGCCGTCGATCTGTTTTGAACTTCGGATAAAATACGTGGGCATAACCTCCGAACACAGTTCGACAAGATGACTGGTGTTGGAAGAATTCGAGCCCCCGACAACGATTGCGAGCGAAGCCCCGTCATTTATCAGGGCGCGGGCGGCTTCCTGGTTTTCGTTCGTCGCATAACATAAAGTGTCGCTCGTGTCTGCGAAGTGTCTGCTGATTTCAGACTCCCCGAACCGTTCGCTCATGGCCTGCCGGAGAACGGATGATATTTCTTTGGTTTCAGTGGCGAGCATGGTGGTTTGATTCACCACGCCGATGCGTATGAGGTCTGTGTCCGGGTCGAAATCGGGAGTAAAACTGTCGAGAAACCGTTCAAGTAAGGTTTCACGATCATGTTTACCTCTGATAAAGTCGGCAAGGAATGTGGCTTCCTCCAGATCACGAACGACAAATACGGGTGTATTTGCGGTGTTTCCAGATTTCATTGACGCATCCCACGAGCTGTTCTTGCCTTGTCGGGCACGAGAGAACGTGGCCTGTGTTTCTTCGTGGTTCCGTTTCCCATGGACAATAACGGTGTATCCTTTGCTTCCGATCTGAGATGCGCGCCGCCAGACCTTTTCCACAAACGGGCAGGTCGTATCGTAAGATTTTATGTCAACCTTCAGTTCCCGCAGTTGAGTTTCAATTTCAATCGTGGTGCCGAAGGCCGGGATAATGACGATGTCGTTGGGAAGAAGCTCTGCGAACGGGATGAGTTGTTTTCCGTCGGTCGTCCGAAGGAACCGGATTCCGCGGTCCACGAGATCGTCGTTCACGCGCGGGTTATGGATCATCTCGGACAGGAGAAAGATGCGCTTGTCGGGGTTCATTTCAACCGCCCTGTAGGCAATTTCGATCGCATTCTCGACACCATAACAAAAGCCGAAATGCCGGGCGAGTTTGAAGCGCAGGGGTCCGAAATCCAGAATACTCGGTGACAGATCGTTCTTGAGCGGATCCGCGTCGCGCCGAGCTGTTTTTATTTTCGAAACAAACTCGGAATTGAATATGGTCGGAACGTTGAACGATCGGGCCATTTTGAATCGGGCAACAGGCTGTGGTTAGTTTACCAAGGTCTTTTAACGCTTGAAGGACAGGTCGGGTTCAGCAGTCAGCAGGCGGTAATTTCGACGGACAGGACGAAGGAATGATCGACCGATAAAACCACCTGCGCCCGCAGCCTCTACAACCAACGCCTGTAGCCGACAACTGTAACTGCAGGCGGGGTTCACAGGCGTCGGTCAATTCGCGGAAGGATCTCGGATTTCCAGCTGGCAAATCGATCGTTCAGAATCGCATGACGCGCCTGAGTCATGAGCCAGACATAAAAAGTGAGATTTTGCAGAGAAGCAATCTGAAGGCCCTGAATTTCGCCGGCAATATGCAGGTGACGCAGATACGCTTTCGAAAGTGCCCTGCTGGACGGCAGGCCCAGATTTTCGTCGACAGGTGAAAAATCATTTTTCCATTTCGCATTACGAATATTTATGATGCCTTCGGTTGTGAATAACATTCCATTTCGACCGTTTCTCGTCGGCATGACACAATCAAACATATCAATGCCTCGCTCTATATTTTCGAGAAGGTTCGCCGGAGTACCTACACCCATCAGATAACGAGGCCGATCAGCCGGTAGGATTTCGGTGGTCACGTCGACCATGTCATACATCTGTTCGGCCCGCTCTCCCACAGAAAGGCCGCCGATGGCGTAGCCCGGAAAGTCAATTTCAATTAGCCGCCGGGCTGATTCCCGTCTGATTTCCGGGTAAACAACACCTTGAACGATGCCAAAAAGGGCCTGTTCATGTCCGTAGAGCGGTTTGGTTTCCGCAGCGCGAGCTTTACAACGAGCGGCCCAGCGAAGTGTGAGTTCGTTGGACTTCTGTGCATAATCACTCGATACATCTCCCGGAGGACACTCATCGAGAACCATCATAATGTCTGCGCCAATCGTTCGCTGAATGTCGATGACAGATTCGGGCGTAAACAAATGCTTCGAACCATCCAGATGACTCTTGAACTCGGCCCCGTCCTCGGACAATTTGCGCAGAGGAGACAGGGAGAAAACCTGAAACCCCCCCGAATCGGTCAACAAAGGGCCATTCCAGCCCATGAACTGATGTAACCCCCCGGCAGCGGAGAGGACGTCTGTACCCGGGCGCAGATACAGGTGATAGGTGTTGGCCAGAATGATCTGGGCCTTCACGTCACTTACCAACTCATGTGTCCAGATGCCCTTTACGCTCGCGACCGTCCCTACGGGCATAAAAACCGGAGTGTCAATTGCCCCATGATCCGTTATCAGCCTACCGGCGCGCGCGCGCGTGGAAGCGTCCGTGTGTTGAAGTGTAAAATCCATTCAGCGGTTTTCAGAAGTCGTGGCGCCAGCGAACAGAATAATTCAAGATGGGTCCTCGGGTCAGGAGGGCGGCAAGGAAATTGCGGATTATCTCATATTCGATCGTGACGGAGGTATAACGATCAAGTCCGGTAACCGATTTGTCTGTACTGCTCGCCGTCGTAAGAGGCTGGCTGACAGCTACATATAATTTCGGACTGAGATATTTACCACCTGTAAATTTTAATCCGAGAATGGCGTCGTAACTGATCTCTACGACGTCAAGACCCAGACTTTCTCCGGCAATGCTTTCTGCAAGAAAGGTCATCGGTCCGACTGCCAGAGAGGCGGCAGTACCGCCGTACTGGTCATTACTGCCTCCCACCTGAAGCGATTCGCCGGCAGGTCTACCGGTAACGATGTAAGAAATGACATCGCTCAATTCCATCGGAGGGTCGGATTCGAATGAAAGATTCATCGACTCCATATCTCCGCGGAGCAGCAACCTGATCGTCACTTCATTCTGGAAACTTGATCTTGAGGGTACGATGAATGTGGCTTCAAGATCTAACGTAGGGTTGTCGATCGGGCCATTCAGCGAGATAGTACCTCGTGTGATCCGAAATTTCCTGCCGAACTGCACGATCTGACTTCTTTCCGGCAGAACTTCTATCGTGCCGAACACTATCGGATCTTCATCGGGCTCTTTTGATATTTCAAGATCACCGATAAATTGTATATCCATATCTGGAGTAATTCTTGACCGAAACCAGGAGTCACGATCGAATCGAACCGTCAGGTTCTCGATCTTCATGGCCGTATACAAATCAAAAGTGGACGTATCGGAATCGCTGATGACAATCCCGAATGATCGTTCGACAATCAACACATCTTCCTCGGAAAGTGCTATGGGCTCAAAAGAACCAACGGCAGACTCACTGGTGAGAAAATATGTAGCGCTCGGTATGCGAAGATCACCACTCAGAACGGGGGCGTCCGTTGTTCCGGACAGTTGAAGCGATCCATCAATCACAGCTCGATAAATCGAATTATCGACCGCAAGGAAATTCTTTGCTTCAACATCAAGAGAGAATTTTCCCAGTGTGAGGGTGGGGAGTGCGAATTCGCCGGAAATCTCGATTTTACCGGATCCAGAGTGAGCAGAAAACGAATGGACGAAAGCGGAATCTGCATGGAATACCAGATCCGTTTCTATTTTTTCATAGCGAAGTCCCCGGCCGCGTTTTCCCAGTTCGGTCAGGCCGAGGATACCATTTTTCAGCGCAAACGTGCCGGACACATACGGTTCGGACCATGTTCCGTGAACAGATACGTCCGTCGTTACCACACCGGATACATGATCCACGAGAGCGAGATCCAGAAAGGGAAGAGTCCAGTCGATCTCGAAGTTTTCTGCAGCCAACGTGAAATCGATAAATCCTGCCATCGAGTCCAGCTCGGTTATGTTTTCGTCGCGAAGGTCAAATACTCCGCGTGCACGCAAGTTTTGCCCGGATATGTGATCCATTTTGGCATTGAATTGCAGAACATCCTTTTCCAGAGCAATCTGGACCGACAGAGACCCGGCGGGCACCGAGTATGTTACCAGGGATCCGGAGATGGAGGCCTCGATATCGAAGGTCTCCTCGGGGCGCGTGAGAATCATACGCCCATCGAAAACTCCACCCAGTCCTTCAAAATCGAAGACATCAGAGATGGACATCAGGTTGAAATTTTCCAGATCGATCAGAATGGCTTCGCTGCCCGACATACCGACAGTCATTGCGGCGAGTCGCCCGTCGTCACTTCTGATGACCAGACTGCTGATTTCAGGAACGGGTTTGAGCGTTACCCGGGCGGGTGCAGTCAACTTCCAGACGTCCGTGTCCAGTTCTGCAATGAATTCTTCGAGTTGAATTACAGGAGGATCAGCAAATGTATCAATCAGCATTTCAGCGAGAATCTGACGACGATTGTCTACCCGCATCAGAGCTTTCAACGCGATTTCATCTTCGAGAAATACCACGTTGATATCTACCGATTCCGCAACTACGCCACCAGCGGAGATGATTTCCATCGCTGATTCGAGCTCGCCCGCAATAACCCTGAAGTCGGAGTCCAACTCAGCGCGTATTTCTGAAGAGGAGAAAGCAATCCGGATTCCTTTATATCTCAGGTTTCCAGAATTAATGTTTGCTTCCAGGCGATGGATACCATTCTTGCTTTTTACTCGAAGATCTGATTCCAGAACCGACCACGTAACGGGCACGAACGAGGAAAGAGGCCCGAGTGTCTCTGTTGCCGAGAGACGTATTTCGGCCACGAGTGAGGATTGTGCGGATGGACTGGAATTCGAATTGTCGGAATCGAAACTGACTGTACCGGAAGCCTTGATCGTTCCAAATATCCCGGCGAGGTACAACGTGTCGATTTGAACGTGTTCTGGACTCAAAGAAATCGAGGCCCCTCCAGAGCGGATCGAAAGTCCGTTCCAGTCGAGACCAAGGCTGTCAATATCGACATTCCAGGTAACAGGGCCTTCACCGGCATTCTGCGCAATGGATCCTGAGAAGGATACGGATGAGGTGGTAGCTGAATCGCCTGTGGCATGCCCGACAGGAATCAGGTCGCCCAGCAGGGCGGAAAAATCGAACTTACTGGAACGCAATTTAATTCCTGACGATGCCGACGGGTCTCTGGAGATTGAACCATTTCCGGTGAGTGTTCCATCCATACTGCCAATGATTCCTTCAATAAGAAAGCGACTTTCATTCCAGTTCGACTCCACATGAAACGCATCAAAAACCATTCGATTCATCGACGAACCGGGGAATATCTGGAGCTGGAGTTCTCCACTTTTCACGTCGCCGTGCATGGTTATTGCTCCCGATAACGATGTGGAGACGTCGTCAATTCCAGCAAATTTGCCCATGTCAATCCCGCGAAATTCTGCCTCGAAATCCTGCATGGTGAGGTGGTTGAAATCTTGCGTCAAATGACCCGTAAAATGAAGGGATGGCTGATCGCGGTTCATGTCGTCGGTGTGTCCAAATCGAGTGTGTGTCTCGAACGTGATCGAGCCAGTACCCGAGCTCCATGAAATTGTACTGCTTGATATTTGGAGGTGATTGACCGTCGAGGGAATGAGCGCCAGAGATCCCTTTGTGGTAATCAGGCCGGCTTCGTCCAGAGTCAGATCGAGATTGCCCCCTCCAGACAGATCACTGGAGAATTGTTGTTCGGAAGCCTCCCGATCCATCAGCCGTTCGACATTCAGGTGTTTGAACGACAGTTCGTCCAACGCCATGGAGAATCCATCCTGACCTGTTTCCAACCACGCATTACCCGTGACGATCATGGAATCCAGATGTGCTTCGAATGTTGTTGAAAATTGGTTTTCGCGCATGGAAACATGCGCACGGACTGAATCGATAAGAATTTGATCATAGTGAGCATCAACGAGAAAAAAATCTGCGCGTATTGCCGTGTCTTCCGCCGATTGTGATGATAAGGAGATCTTTCCGCTGATGGAAGATGATACCGAGTCTCCCAGAACAGCCATGATGTGCAAATTTCGAAACTCAGAAAACGCGGTCCAACCGCCGCCCGGAGTCGACTGGGCCTGCCCGGAGACCGAACTATCCTTACACAAATCAATTTCACCGCGGGCCGACCAGTTCCGGGCGCTCAGCAGGGCATTGATCGTTCCTGCCTTTATTTCGCATTCACCGCTGCGACCCGTACTGATCGTAAGGGAGGCGCTCGCTGTCAGGTCTGATTTTTGGCGAGACGAACGTAGACGGCCTGCAAATTCGAACGGCAAATCACCGGCGATACCCGTCTTACGGAGATCAACTATATCCAGCATTCCTTCCGCTTCCCAGGTAATTTCGGTGTCCATAGGGCGAATCCAGCCCGACATATTGACGACTCCGGCTTGTGCTGAGACGTCCAGGCTGAACACTCCACGGCCGTTCACAAATGTCTGTTCGAACGATAGCGCGTCAATAAGGGGTATTCCATCTGCGACATGCTCAGCGGTTATGCTCAATCGACCGTTCAATTGATCCAGTACGATTCCGGTAAGATCGACATCGATCGAGGCACTGATCGTCTCAATCGGGGAGGAAAGGCGTGAAAACAGATCTGAGAACCGTAGTTTATGGATCGACATGTTCGCTTCGACATGAACGGAATCTGAAACCGTCTTCACAGAACCACTCCCCACGACCGATGATCGACCCGGTAAAAAGGCGGCGAAATCGATGATCAGATCGTTCCACGACCCATCTATTTCCAGATCTAGCGATATACGGGTATCCGTATTCAGGCCTCCCACAAATGGATCGATATCGCGAAGAGCGAGTGATGGGGCATGGATCGAAAGACGGACCGCATCAGTGCTGACCTCGTCTCTACCGGTCTCGTTTCGGGCCGATGTGACGGGGAATGTCCCCGTTGCATAAACGGTGCTCAGGTCTGATTCGAGGCTGAAATAAAGAGCGCGGAGTTGATTCTGCTGCAGGACTCCGCTTGCCGAAACGATCACCGTGTCCGTGCTCATTGCCGGTGAAAACTGCAACTGAAGCGTGTCGAGAACGGCCGCCATCACTGATCCAGATTGAAAATCCTTGATCTGCGCGGTCGCGGAATGGATGTTCCAGGTGCTGTCAATATGTGCATTCCAGTACGAAAAACGACCACTCAGGTTATCGAGTTTTATCGACCGGATGACAAACGGACCCGAATCGACTTGAATCGCCGTAGAATCAAACGGTGTCGAATCGACATTGGTTGGTTTCATCTGCGGGAAAGACCACTCGCCATTCTCTCTCTGTTCCATAGAAAACCGTATTCCCTTGATTTCCAGAGAAGACAGTTCGCGATGAAACAGAAGATCGAGCAGGTTGAAACGTACGTGCAGATCGGATATGTTGATTGACGTCTGACTTCCGTCGATAACAGATACTCCAGATAAGCTGATGTCTGCAAATAAGAAGCCAGAAGAATCCTCAATGGTAATGCGAGCTGTTTCAAACGGATTAATACTGTTTATTGCGATGCGGAAAATGGCTGTTCTGACCGGTGGAATATGAATCAGCCCGAGAATTGCGATCAGAAAAAGTCCAGTCGAACCCGCTGACCTGAGACGGCGGTTTCGTCCGGAGGTCTTTCTCGTGCCTTCTGAACCTGTTTGATCGGCTTCCATTTTCAAAAAGATCGATCCAGACTGACGTGGATTCTCCATCTGCGACTGTTTTTTGGCTCCGGAGCGATGTCTGTAAATCCTTCGCGAAACAGGATAATATCTTCAGGATTCCTGAGGTCCGTAAAGGAAGGAGTCAGTTTGTATGCGACATCGAATCGTATCGACCCTACTGCGGTGGCATAGCGAAAGCCGCCGCCCGTGCCGAATTGCGCCGTTGATCCCCGAAGTCGGCCGCTATCCTCAATAAATGCGGTTGTTTTTTCAATGGAAACGGTTTCGGCATTTTTCGTAAATCTGGCGGATAACACGCCCATGTCGAGAAACACGCCCAGTCGGAATGCGTCCGGTAATGAAGGAACAGGGAATCGATCTTCGCAAAGACCCAATGGCTCTTCAGCGTTTGAAAGAGGGGGCGGAAAAGGCGAAATGTGAGCTTTCCACCGCGATGACCACAGACATTAACCTGCCCTTTATCACCGCTGACGCATCGGGGCCAAAGCACCTGAATTTCACGTTGACTCGTGCGAAGCTGGAGCAACTTTGCGATGAATTGCTGCAACGGAGCAAAAATCCCTGCCATCAGGCTCTTGAGGATGCGGGTTTGTCGCCAGCGGATATTGACGAGGTAATCCTGGTCGGTGGTATGACGCGCATGCCCGCCGTATCCGATATTGTGAAAGGTATTTTCAAAAAGGACCCGCACCGCGGAGTGAACCCCGATGAGGTGGTGGCCCTGGGCGCCGCGATTCAAGGGGGCGTACTTTCGGGCGACGTGACGGATGTGTTGCTGCTCGATGTCTCCCCCCTCTCCCTCGGGATCGAGACGCTCGGGGGTATTTGCACCACGTTGATAGATCGCAACACGACGATTCCGGTGAACAAGCGTCAGGTATTCTCCACTGCCGCAGACAACCAGACGGCCGTGACGATTCATGTTCTCCAGGGCGAGCGTGAATTGTCGTCGGACAACCGAACGCTGGGCCGGTTTAACCTGGAAGGGATCATGTCTGCGCCGCGCGGCATTCCGCAAATTGAGGTCTCTTTCGATATCGACGCGAACGGGATTGTGCACGTATCGGCCAAAGACCTTGCAACGGGGAAAGAGCAGAAAATCCGAATCGAGTCGTCAAGCGGCTTGAGCGAAGACGAAATCGAGAAAATGGTAAACGATGCGGAGAGCCACGCGGAAGAGGATAAGGAACACAGACGCGTGATCGAAATTCGTAACAACGCGGATGCGCTGGTCTATCAGACGGGAAAGACCCTCGGTGAGCATGGGGACAAAATTTCGGAGGAGGAAAAAGGCGCGATCGAATCCGCGATCGAGGAATTGAAGAAAGCGCTCGAAGGTGACGAAGCGGATACGATAGAGACCGCTACGGAAAAATTGACCGAAGTCGCCCATAAGCTCGCGGAGGCCATGTACGCAGAGGCCGCGGCAGAGCAGGCCGCAGCAGAGGGTAGTTCGGGAGCTGCCGATGGCGCGACCACGGCATCGAATGCCGATGCCGATGACGACACCGTGGATGCGGAATTTACCGTTGTCGACGAAGGCAACGGTGACAAAGAGTAGCCACGTCAAATTAACGACGGGGCTTCTCCCCAATGGAGAAGCGGGGCCGAGGCCCGGATTGCAATGCCCAGAGATTATTATGACATTTTAGGTGTGCCGCGCGATGCGGACGAAGATACGATTCGCAAAACGTATCGTAAGCTTGCGCATAAGTACCACCCGGACAAGACCGGTGGGGACAAGGCGGCCGAAGAGAAACTCAAAAAGATTAATGAGGCCTACGGCGTCCTGAAAAATAAGGAAAAGCGATCGCACTACGATCGCTTCGGCTCCGAAGGGCCACCGTTGGGCGGTGGGGGTGGCGGTTTCCAGTCCGGTTCGCCCTTCGACGATATATTCGATTCTTTCTTTGGTGGCGGTCGGGGGGCACGCCGTGGCGGAACGGCCCCCGTGGCGGGCGACGATCTGGAGTACCGAACGCGTATCACGTTGCGTGAGGCCGCATTCGGTGCCAAAAAGAAGATTCGCTTCAACCGCATGGAAAATTGTTCCGATTGTTCCGGCTCCGGGGCCGCCAAAGGTTCGCAGCGCGAAACGTGCGGGCAATGTGGCGGCGTAGGCCAGGTCCGTATGTCGCAGGGTTTTTTCAGCGTCACCCGTC
>JACZYD010000198.1 GCA_022571255.1 Bacteroidota bacterium | reverse complement strand
TTATTCAAGAGCGACGTAAAGGTCGAACGATCAGTGGAGATTTTGGCGACGTCGTACACCTGGACATTCGGCATCTCGGTGAGAAGAAGATTGACGATAAAATTCCATTTGTCCGCGAGCTGGCCATTAAATACGCAGGCATCGATCCTGTATATGAGCCCATTCCTGTTCGCCCGGTTTTGCACTATTTCATGGGTGGGATTGATACCGACAATACGGGAGCTACCGAACTCCCTGGACTTTACGCTGCAGGAGAAGTCGCCTGCGTTTCGATCAATGGAGCGAATCGACTGGGTTCCAATTCGCTGACCGAGCTGCTGGTATTCGGTGCCCGGGCGGGTCGCGCGGCAGTCCAATTCGCGCTCGATCAACCCGAGCCCGACGTCGGCCCTCTCCGAAAACAGGTTGTTGACGAGGATGTCCGGATTACCCGGTCCTTCCTGACCGGTTCCGGCGGCGGTGAAAGGATCTCGACCGTCCGCAACGAGATGAAAGAAACGATGGAAGAAGGAGCGGGAATCTACCGGAACGACGAAGGCCTGGGGAAAACATGCGACAAGATTGCGGAACTGAAGGAACGCTTCAAAAAAGTTTCCCTCGATGATCGAAGCCTCACGTATAACACCGAGCTAATTTCGGCGCTCGAATTGGACGCCATGCTGGACGTCGCGGAAGCTCTCGCCCACAGCGCTCGCGCAAGAAAAGAAAGCCGCGGATCTCACCAGCGAATCGATTATCCGGATCGCAACGACGAGACCTATTTACAACATTCACTCGCACGCAGGAACGGGATTTCTCCGACCATCGATTATAAAGAGGTGATCATCACGCGGTGGCCGCCCGGGGAACGGGTTTACGGCCAGGAGAACGTAGAATGAACCACGCAAATACAACAACGACCATTGATCTTGAGGTCTATCGATACCGCCCCGAACTCGAGACCGAGCCTACGTTTGATACATTCACGGTTCCGCTGCGCTCTGACTGGGTCATTCTCGATGCCCTCAACTATATCAAGGATGAGATCGACGGAACTCTTTCGTACAGATGGTCTTGTCAGATGGGCGTGTGCGGAAGCTGCGGTATGATGGCCAACGGAGAACCGATTCTGACCTGTGCATCGTTCCTGAAAAATTATGCGCCGGGCCCTATCCGGGTAGAACCTCTGGCCAACTTTCCTGTCGCGCGCGATCTCATTATCTCGATGGACGACTTCATGGAGAAACTGAACAGGATCAAGCCGTGGATAATCGTGGAAGAGGAAAAACCACTTGAAGAAGGAGAATATCTCCAGACTCCGGAACAGTTGGACGAATACAAACAGTTCAGCATGTGTATCAACTGCATGCTCTGTTACTCCGCATGTCCGATCTACGGGATGGAACCGTCTTTCATCGGACCGGCCGCTCTTGCCCTGGCTCAGCGGTACAATCTGGACAGTCGCGACCATGGAAATCAGCAGCGATTGGATATTCTCTCCACCGACGACGGTATCTGGCAGTGTACATTTGTGGGCGAGTGTTCGGAAGTGTGTCCGGAAAACGTGGATCCTGCGGGAGCCATCCAGCAGTACAAGGTGGCGAGCACAAACGACTGGTGGAAATCCAAACTCATGCCGTGGGGCAATAAAAAGTGAGTTACGGACGATATAAAAAAAATCACCCCTGGTTGTACCACAAGAAACCGCCGCTTCTCTGGTGGGTGAAGAAGTGGGCCTACGTCCGCTTCATTCTCCGGGAACTGACCAGTCTCGGGGTCGCTTTTTACGTCGTGGTGCTCTTGACGTATGTCAACGCGGTATCACAGGGGCCTGAAGCGTTCGCAGTGTTTTCCGACTGGCTGAAGAGCCCGTTGTCTCTTGGACTGCATGGTATTGCTTTTATATTTGTTCTGTTTCACAGTATCACCTGGTTCAATCTTGCTCCGAAAGCCATGGTGGTCCATCTCGGCAAGAAAAGAATTCCCGGGCGAATAATTCTGATCATGAATTACTCCATGTGGTTTGTTGTCACTGCCGGTTTTTTCTGGCTGCTCACCACAGTTTGAACCACCACAACGATGCCACATCAAACATCACTGAAAACAGTCAAAAGGTCTAACGAGCCATTCTGGTGGGCACTCTTCAGCGCCGGCGGTGTAATTGCTGCATTATGCGTTCCCGTTCTTTTATTCATGACCGGTCTGGCTATTCCGCTCGGGTGGATGGACGCTCCCGGCTACGAGGCGATGTATACTCTTTTTGAAAATCCACTCTCCCGCCTGGTGATTCTTGTGATCGTATCGTTATCTGCCTTTCACTGGGCTCACCGGTTTCGATTTACGCTGTACGATGGATTACACCTGAAACATCTAAACGCCCCGGTCGCTTTTTTCTGTTACGGCTGTGCCATTCTGTTCTCGGCGTATGCTGCGTATTCGCTCTATTCATTCTGATGGTAAAACATTATGGAAAATGTTGAGCATTTATTGAAAAAACTCGCACGTGATTCTATACCTGAAGCCGTTGAAAAGGCCCATCGGTACAGACTGCTGAATGAACCCCTGGAAGCTGAGAGTATCTGTCTGGACATACTGGAGGTAGAGCCGGACAACGAGGAAGCACTGGTAATACTAATTCTCGCTCTTTCAGACCAGTTTGTGAACGGTTTGCAACCGATGTACCGCGACGCCATAACGCTGATCAAAAAGCTGCCGGATGAATACAGCAAGCTTTATTATGAAGGCGTCATCTGCGAGCGACGGGGAAAAGCAAGCCACCGTCTGCAGAGACCAACTTCCGGCCACGTGGCATTTGAATGGCTGCAGAAAGCATTGAGCTTGTATGAGCGAGCGTCCTCTCTGAGTCCAGCCGAAAACGCCGATGCAGATCTGAGATGGAACACAGTCGTCAGAATTCTGGAGCGTTTTCCAGAAATTCGACCAGATCCTGCAGAATGGACACAAACGTTTCTGGAGTGAAAAGAACCGGTCACTATGCGTCTGTCTTCCACGATTAAGACCCGGTCACTATGAGCCTGTCTTCCA
>JACZYD010000197.1 GCA_022571255.1 Bacteroidota bacterium | reverse complement strand
CTAGTGTTATGTCAAGCTGATATTATTGGATAAAGTCGTTTCAATTTGATTCGTGCATCTTCTGTCGTAAATCGCCAGTCGATCTTGGCGTCGGCGGCATTTCTGCGTTTCTCCCACGCAGCGACTTCCGTGCTGAGCGTTTCCCGATCTCCAATTCTGCGATTCAGGCATTGACGGCTTATAATTCCCAATTCGATCTCGGCCATATTGAGCCAGCTTCCATGTTTCGGAGTATAGTGAATATCGAGCCGCTCCAAGAGGCGGCGCGCTTCCGACGGCTCAAATGCTTCATAGAGTGAGGCTCCGGTGTGGGTGTTCAGATTATCCATGACCAGCGTAATCTTCTTCGCCTCTGGGTAGTGTACGTCGAGCAGATCTTTGATTTGAGCGGCCCAGTCCCGCTTTGTCCTCCTCTCGGTGACCGATACGTGCCTGCGGCCCACGAGGGGTTCGGAAAACATAAAAAGATTGCATACGCCGTTACGCCGGTATTCGTAGTCATAGCGTTTGGGATGCCCCGCACGGACAGCGATCGGGCGACGGGTTTCGAGAGTGAGTTGTTTGCTCGTCTCGTCCATGCAGAGGAGAGGGTGATCTGGATCGTATGGCTGTTTGTAAACCGACAAGACATCTTCCATAGCGCAAACAAAAGCGGCATTCGCATGCGGGGCAATGCACCAGCGCACGTTGCGCCAGGGTTTCAATTCGTTTTTTTTAGCGTCTGGCGCACGGCCTCATGCGAAATACTGTCTATGTATCCGAGTTCCACCATCTGGTCGGCCAGCAGCCGGAGACTCCACCGGCTGTAGCCGTCAGGAGTTTCGCTACATGCGAGGGCTACCAAATGGGCCTCGACGTCTCCATCGACCTTTTTACGCGAAACCTTCTGTGTGTATGCTCGCCTGATCAACGTCAACTATAAATGATGCTCATCTTGCCTCATTAGAAAATGTTACCCAAAAGGGGGCCCTTGTTTCCTTCATAATCTTTGGTTGTTAAATCCTGAATTTGCAGGATGGAACGACCGAAGAGATCTACAGAATGAGGAAACCAATGAGCTTGAAAGCACGGAGTGAATTGTGTGATTCGATAAAGGAACGATACCGGAGTTCACGCAGAAAAGAGAAGAAGAAAATACTGGATGAGTTTGCCTTTGCGACCGGGTATCATCGCAAACACGCCATCAGGAAACTCGGAAGGAGTCCGGTAAAAAAGACGGCTCCACCACGACCACCTCGAGCGCCCAGGCTGTATACGCGCGATGTTCAGGAAGCGCTCTTTATTGTCTGGAAAGCAGCAAACCGCATTTGCACAAAGCGACTGATTCCGTACCTACCAACGTTCGTAGAATCGCTTGAGCGATTCGGGCACCTGGATCTGGATTCAGACACCAGGCGTTTGTTGCTTTCTCTGAGCGCAGCCACAGCAGATCGTATTCTGTACCGATTCCGTCATGCGGGCCTCACCCAACCGAGAGCGCGTGCACCTGGTAATCCAACCCTGAAAACGCTGATTCCAGTGCGCACCTTTGAGGACTGGACTGAAAACCGCCCAGGATATGTGGAAGCAGATCTTGTCTGGCATTGCGGTTCTTATGCCGGCGGCGCGTTTGTCAACAGCTTTGTACTCACCGACGTTGAAACCGGCTGGACGGAGTGTTTTGCGCTTCTATACAGAGATTCCGAATTTGTCATTCGTGCCTTTAAGGAAGCCCAGAAGCGGTTCCCGTTTCCTGTTCTTGGGCTCGATACGGACAATGGTTCAGAATTTATCACGTATAGGCTGTTAAACTATTGCCAGGATGAAAATATCAAGTTCACCCGTTCCCGACCCTGGAAAAAGAATGATCAGTGCTTCATTGAGCAGAAAAACGGGCATATCGTGAGACGTCTCATCGGGTATGAACGTTTTGAAGGATTGGCCGCGACGCGTGTATTGAGCGAGCTCTACAAAGTGATCCGGCTTTACGTGAACTTCTTCCAGCCCTCGATGAGACTGTTGTCAAAATCACGTATGGGAGCAAAGACGTACCGAAAGTACGATGTGCCACGAACGCCGTATGATCGGGTTCTGTCATCAGAAAGCGTAACGAAGCGCGTCAAACAGAAGCTACGGCGAGAATACCGCAGCCTTGATCCGGTTCGCCTGCTCTCAGAAATCGAAAGATTGCAGGACAAGCTCTGGAGTTACGCCAACAAAGAGATCGCCATGCGCTCGAAACGAAGTGACTTTATGCCAAGTGACCTCAGAGATTACGGTGTGGGCAGTGGAGATGGTCAGGAGACTTTTCGTGTACCCGAAACAACCTTGGGCCAACCATCTGTCCAGCCCAAGAGGGCGTATCGCAAGGCGAAAAACAAACGCAAGACATGCGTCCATTGGTGGAAGTCGCATCCTGATGCCTTTGAAAGCGATTGGAATGACATAACCGATTGGCTGGAGGATACGCCCTACGTGGCGACCACAATTATCTTTGAACGGCTTCAGGCAGCCCACCCTGGAGGTGTATCCTGACAATAAACTCCGGACGCTACAGCGGCGAGTAAAAGCCTGGAGGTTAAAACAACTAGGACGACCCGAACACGAGTTCAGCTGTGGTGACGCTTTACCAAATGCTGACAGGATTGAACTCGTCGTACATTGCGAAAATCATATGGGATCCAAGAGCCTTCGGTAACATTTTGAGTGAGGCAATGCGCATCCCTGCTCGGAGAAATGCTTTGATGACTGTCAGGACCCGCCGATCTGTTATGCGGCGCCGAAGCTCGCGCATGAGGATCGTGTGGTTGACGTTGTCGAAGCATCCCCGGATATCTCCCTCCACAACATAGTTGTAGGCCGGACGTGGACTGAGCAGGAATGCGATCTCGGCGATCGCATCCTGGGCTCTCCGTACCGGTCGGTACCCGTAACTCGACGGGTAAAAGTCGGTTTCGAAGATGGGTTCGAGCACCAGTTTAAGGGCCATCTGAGCGACACGGTCACGGATCGTCGGTATCCCGAGATATCGCACCTTTCCACCGGCTTTAGGAATACCGTGCTCCCTTACCGGGAGTGGACGGTAGGTTCGGTCCTTAAGCG
>JACZYD010000088.1 GCA_022571255.1 Bacteroidota bacterium | reverse complement strand
TGAAGTCGGTATTACAGGCTCTACCCAAAATGTGGAAAAACCAAAGAGGCATAACCGGTCTGGAGACCGCCATCGTGTTGATCGCCTTCGTGGTGGTCTCGTCGGTTTTCGCCTTCGCGGCCCTGTCCACCGGCATGTTCTCCAGTGACAAAGCCAGAGAGACGGTGCACGCCGGCCTGGCCCAGACGCGGGCCACCATGGAGCTGAAGGGATCGGTCATCGGCACGGCAGACGGCGTCTCCGTAACTTCCGTGCTCACCACCATCTCGTTCCATGTGACACAGTCGGCTGGTGGAGCGGATGTCGATTTGACTCCAGGGTCCACGGTGATCAAGTACACCGACGACACCCAGAGCAAGCTGTTCGGCTCGGAGTCCGGCTTCACCGTAACCGGGATCGGCAACGCAGACACCGACAATCTGTTGGAGCGGAATGAGGTTTACAAGATTACATTGATCAACCTCGACGTTACCGGCCCCGGCGATGACAAGTTGACCACGGCATTGGGGGTCAGCAGGACATTCACACTGGAAGTGATCCCGACCAGGGGAGCGGTCCTGCACATAGAACGGACCACGCCGATCTTTATGGACCTGATCAACTTCCTTAACTAAACGCGTTGAATGGGTGTTAGGCCCAAATTCAAGCGCCTTTCAGTTGCGTGGCATCGCCTGGAAGGAGATTCTGGACGATGCAAACGGAAACATAGGAGCAAAAACATGAAATTTGGCATGAACGGTCTGAGAGAAATATTCAGTAGTTGGAAAGATCAAAGAGGCATCACGGGACTGGAGACCGCCATCGTGTTGATTGCGTTCGTGGTGGTGTCTTCAGTGTTCGCCTTCGCGGCCCTGTCCACCGGGATGATTTCCAGCGACAAAGCGGTCAATCCCACGAGCGTCATGGGGGCGACCAAACGAGTCGCAGAGTTGCTTGTGCGTCAGCACGCGATCAGAAAACGCAAAGCCTATGCAGCGGTGCGGTTTGGCAATGTTCTGGGGAGCCGTGGCTCGGTCGTCCCGATCTTCCAGAAACAAATTGAAAAAGGCGGTCCCATAACAATAACCCATCCGGAAATAAGGCGGTATTTTATGTCGATTCCGGAAGCGGTGCAGCTCGTATTGCAGGCCGGAGTATTATCCGCATGCGGAGAATTATTTGTCCTCGATATGGGGGCTCCCATAAAAATCGTCGACCTGGCTGAAGACCTCATCAGACTTTCAGGGCTCGAACCTGGTACAGATATCGAGATCAAGTTTACCGGTTTAAGACCGGGGGAAAAGCTTTTTGAAGAGTTGTTTCTACATAATGAATCTTACGAATCAACCCGACATAAGAAAATATTTGTCTCACGCGATTTTTCTGATAATGCTGATACGTTGTCCCTTGATGACGATGTCGAAAGGTTGATTCTCAGCGCGCTTGAAGGTCGCGTATCGGAGGTCGATGAGCTGCTGCAGCGAATCGTTCCCGAATGCCAGTTTGATCAGTATCACGCTGATGCGCGCTCTTGAAGGGGACTCAGTTTCTTTGAAAGCCATTCGGGACGCCCCAGCGAAGGACCAAGCGCGGATTAAGATAAGATTGGCGAGCCGCGCCACTACGGTTCAGTGAGTAGAACTCTGCCGCAACACCCACGAAAAACCCTGCAATAAGTTGTCTAGACACTGACGCGTCAACGAACCACATTTCTTCCCGAATTCCCTGGAGAATCGAGTTGTCGTTGTCGGAATGCCTCGTGAGGTACGAAACACGAGGATCTCCGCCGTAGTTGACGTCAGCGCTGTTTGCTCCGTGCAGTGTCCGCGAAACGACCAACGAGGCCTCCCACAGTCCTCCGGCTCCGTAGGTTCCTGAGAACGTCCAGTCTCTGAAATTCTGACCGGCCGGGTGTCCCAGTACGTCGTCATAATGGATAAAACTGGTGCCGCTCTGCTGGTGGCTGTATGTATGCGGTCGGGCGGTAGAGTATTCAAATCGGAGCATCAGGGGAATGGAAGCCGGAGTGTAGTCATATCCCAATAAAATGCCCCATTTGTTGGCCCAGTAGCCGGGTTCTGAGAATATTTTGGAGGCGGTAAATTCGGTCAACAGGAGCTGAGTACGGACGGTGTGGCCCTTTCCGGCATAATACGACCCGCCTATGCCGATGGATTTAGTGCCCAGATTATCATAGTCAACTTCGACCTGTCGTAGATGTAACAACGGATTAAAGAGGGAGATGTCGAGACCCGGTCGCACTCCTGTGGTAGTGTCGTCGGTAACGAGTATTCCTTCGTATAATTCGATCACCAGGCGCTTCGAAAGCTCGATACCCAGAAGGTGAAATGACCCATATTTCCGGGGGATGGCCCCGGAAGAAGAGCGGCCGGCGAGATCATCAAAAGCGGCAACCATCCCCGTGTACCGAATCCTCCAGAACGAGGCCCGGAACTGAACAAAGTCATATTCGGCGGCATAGTTGCTCAACCAGAACGTGTTGCGGCCCGTCCCCAGTACGTTTTTGTCGCGTCCAAAGCGGAGTTCGATGTGTTCGGAATGGAACCCGATAACGGCTCGCGCAATTCCGTAATCCCAGTGCCCGTCGTCGGCCAGCTTGACGGCTCGGAGCCGGGGGGCTGTATCATCGTGGGCGGATTCCGCATTGGCTGGTTTTTCCTGGACCTCGTGTACCCGGGTGTCAAAGAAAAAACCTTTCCCCAGGGTGCCGAAAGCTCGTATTCCCCGATTGAATTCCCACGTCGTTCTGTTCCGGGGCGGATCTCCGCCGAATCCGTTGGAACCAGGATCCCCGCCGAAACCGTCTGAGGGCGGATCCCCATCGGATCCATAAAAAGCCCGACCGACCGACATCGATAACAGAGGATTTATGGAAATCCGGAATCCCTCGCCCGATGCATGAATCAGATCGTATCCGTTCCCGAAAATGATGGGTGGTGAGTCGCGGGCCGAGGCGTTCGGCGCGTCATGTGCGGCACCAGTCGCAGCGTTCGGCGCGTCTCGACCGGACAATAGTTTAACCCCGCGGAAATAGTCCAGCGCAGTCCGATCGCGTGCGCCCAGTAAATGGCGTCTTTTTTCCACATCTTCCAGCAACCGATCAATCTCAAAACGAGAAAGGGGAAGGGACGCGAGTTCAACCGAAGAAATGTGCCCGAGCCCCGCAAGTCGCTGAAGAAAAACGTGTACGGGGTCGTTGATGTCAGGAATGACGGGGAACTGTGCATTGGCATCCGGGACAGACGTCAGCCCGAGTGCCAGAAAGGTCAAGAGCAGCCCCAAAACCCTCGTACGTCCAAAAAAGATGGCAATAATAGTCATATATCAGTGAATAACGCTGCTTTGCTTAGAGTAATTCGTTGCCAGTTTTTCACGGAAGAGAGTCAAAAGCGGGATTCCAGGTGTAAAAATGGTTCGTATTATACGCACCCGTAGCGCATTCGGAAAACGCCTGTAGTGGGTTCGGAAAACGCCTGTAGTGGGTTCGGAAAACGCCCGTAGCGAGTTTCGAGAATGCGTATGGCGTGATTAGGGAAATAATATCGTTGGAATTACCGCCTGGATGTAGAATGGGAATAGTTGTTGTGTATGCGATTCATTGTGAACACAAGCGTAAGTACTCCCGAATCTGAACACAATAATAAATGTCTTTGACAATCGCAGAGCCGGAAAAAAATATCGCCAATAAAATTGCCGACAAAGAAGCCGTTATCGGCATCATTGGTCTCGGTTATGTGGGCCTGCCTCTGGCCGTGGAATATGCCGGAAAAGGTTTCAAAACGATCGGTTACGATCTCGACACTCGAAAAGTGAGTGCCCTCAGCGACGGGATTTCGTACATCGAAGACATCGATTCCAGTGCGATTCAGAATATTCGTTCGTCCGACATGTTCAGGGCGACGTCAGAATTTGATTCACTCACTGAGGCGGATATCATTTTCATCTGTGTGCCGACGCCTGTTACCGCGCACAAAGACCCGGACGTCTCATACATCAGATCCGCCTCACAGGCGATCGCCAGAACGCTTCGACGCGGACAACTGATCATCCTTAAAAGCACGACATATCCGGATACGACCGAAGGAGTCGTGTTGCCGATCCTTGAAGAGGAGGCAGAGATAAAAGAGCTTTCCGTGGGTAAAGATTATTTCCTGGCCTTTTCCCCCGAACGTGTCGACCCGGGTAACAAGACATTCACAACAGCGACGACACCGATCGTGGTTGGAGGAGTCACCGCCGAGTGCACCAAAGTCGCCAAGAAGGCCCTTGAACAGATTATTGAGCAAGTGCATCCGGTGTCGAGCCCGCGCGTTGCGGAAATGGAAAAACTGCTCGAAAACATTTTCAGGTCCGTCAATATTGCCCTGGCCAATGAGATGGCGCAGTTGTGCGATCGCATGGGTGGCATTTCGTTCTGGGAGGTCGTCGAAGCTGCTGCGACGAAGCCGTTTGGATTTATGCCGTTCACTCCGGGGCCGGGCCTCGGCGGCCACTGTATTCCCATCGATCCGTACTACCTCTCGTGGTTGGCCCGCCGATACGATTTTGAGACCAGTTTTATTACGCTTTCGGCCCACACGAACGAAAGCATGCCGTTCTACGTCGTAGAGGGAATTCTGAGAGCAATCGCAGATCAACCTGTGCGTCTCTCTGAAGCTCGAATTTTACTGCTGGGCGCTGCGTTCAAGAAAAACGTGAGTGATATTCGCCATTCGCCGACATTGAAAATTATCGAACTCCTCAAGAATCGCGGCGTTTCGAATATTTCATATACTGATCCATGGGTTCCAAGTCTCTCGGAGCGGCAGGGAACTACCCTGATCGAAATGGAGTCGGTTGATCTGACGCGAGAAGTACTTGAACTAAGCGATATTGTTGTTATTCTGACGGATCACGACGACGTAGATTACCAGCTTGTCGCTGATCACGCGAGATTGATTGTCGATACACGAAACGCGATGGCGAACCTGAACACGGACCCGGAAAAATTGATGCTTCTCGGCGGAGGAGACTTCTGAAGCGAATGTCAGCAAAGACGGCCCTCATTACGGGTGTTACCGGACAGGACGGTAAATACCTGTCCGAACTCTTGCTTGAAAAAGGATATGACGTGCACGGTGTAAAACGCCGTGCCAGTTCTTTCAATACGCAGCGGATCGATCACCTCTACCAGGATCCGCATGCTGGAGAGGTGCGTTTTCATCTGCATTATGGAGATCTGACCGATTCCACGAACCTGATCCGAATCATTCAGGAAGTGCAGCCCGATGAGATTTACAATCTGGGCGCTCAGAGTCATGTTCAGGTCAGTTTTGAAACCCCCGAATACACGGCCAACGCGGATGCCGTCGGAGTATTAAGACTGCTCGAAGCGATCCGGATTCTGGACATGAAGGATAAGACGCGATTTTATCAGGCGTCGACGAGTGAGTTGTACGGTAAGGTGCAGGAGGTTCCACAGACGGAAACAACCCCGTTTTATCCGCGGAGTCCTTACGGCGTGGCGAAGTTATATGCGTACTGGATTACGGTTAACTACCGGGAAGCCTACGACATGTACGCCTGCAATGGAATCCTGTTTAATCACGAGAGCCCTTTTCGCGGAGAGACTTTCGTCACCAGAAAAATAACGCGATCGGCTGCCAGAATCAGTGCGGGGCTGGAGGAGAGGCTGTATCTCGGCAACCTGAATGCGGAACGTGATTGGGGCCACGCCCGTGATTACGTGCGTGGGATGTATCTGATGATGCAGCAGCAAATCCCGGAAGACTTTGTGCTGGCGACCGGTAAGACGCATTCAGTCAGGACCTTCTGCACCGCGGCTTTTGAAGTGGCCGGTATCCGTCTGGAATGGGACGGCGAAGGTCTCGACGAGAAGGGCCGGGACAGCAAGTCAGGCACAGTTCTTGTTGAAGTAGATGCGAGGTATTTCCGGTCGGCCGAGGTCGATCATTTAGTGGGAGATTTCACCAAAGCCCGGACAAAACTGGGATGGGAACCGGAAATTTCATTTCAACAGATGATCCAGGAAATGGTCGAGCATGACCTTGCTGTAGCGCACGAAAAGCGTACCTGATCATCACAATAGCATTCGCTTGACTGCTGGTACGGCAAGGAGAATAATCGAAAAAAGAATCACCTGAATATGAATATTGGAATTATTGGTACCGGCTACGTTGGCCTGGTTACAGGTACCTGTTTTGCCGAGATGGGATACCATGTCACATGCGTGGATATCGATGAAGACAAAGTTGAGAAATTGAGACAGGGTGTCTCGACAATCTATGAACCCGGGCTCGAACACCTCATAGCCCGAAACGTGAAAGAGGGGAGACTGCGCTTTACTACAGACCTCGCTGAGGCGGCGAACAATTCCCAGGTGATTTTCCTGGCGCTTCCCACGCCTCCGGGAGAAGACGGCTCAGTAGATCTCTCGTATGTTGAGGGAGTGGTTCGTGACTTGGCAAAACTCTGGTCAGCGTCTGATTCAAACGAGTATCACTTGGTGGTCAACAAAAGTACCGTGCCGGTGGGTACCTATAAGCGTGTTCGCTCCATTCTGGAAGAGGGGGGTATCGAGTCGGGTGTTGATTTCGACATCGTGTCAAATCCTGAATTTCTTCGTGAAGGATCGGCCGTGGGCGACTTTATGAAACCAGAAAGAATCGTGATCGGTACTTCAAGCGAGCGCGCCGCAGAGATCATGGAATCCCTCTATGAACCGTTTGTACGACAGGGAAATCCCATAGTCATTATGGACGAACCCTCGGCGGAGATGACTAAATATGCCGCAAACTCGTTTCTGGCCACAAAAATTTCGTTCATGAATGAAGTGGCCAACTTGTGCGAGAAGCTGGGCGCAAACGTCGATCAGGTACGGCACGGGATGGGACTTGACAGCCGCATCGGCAACCTCTTTTTATATCCGGGAATCGGATTTGGAGGCAGCTGTTTTCCAAAAGATGTTCAGGCACTGAAGCTGACATCTGAAAAAGTCGGTTATGATTTCAAGATTCTTAACGCGGTCTTGAAGGTGAACGATATACAGCGATCGATTCTTGCCGGACGGATTGTCGAGCGATTTGGAGGATCTCTGACCGGACGGAAAATCGCTGTTTGGGGCCTTTCGTTCAAGGCTCATACGGATGATGTACGAGAATCACCGGCACACAGTGTAATTCGTGGGCTTCTTAAGGCGGGAGCAGAGATTCACGCTTTCGATCCGGAAGCACTGGAAACAACCCGCGATGTGTTTGGCGACTCAATCGAGTATTCCTCCAATCCTTACGAAATACTGAGCGACGCAGATGCACTGGCCGTGTGCACGGAGTGGCCCGAATTCCGCAGACCGGATTTTGATCGAATGCGATCACTCCTGAAAGCTCCAATCATTTTTGACGGACGGAATTTATACAGGCCAGAGAAGATGAAAGAGTTCAACTGGGAATATTACAGCATCGGTCGCCCGCTGGAATTAGAAACAAGCGTCCAATAACAACCACCGACCATGGAAACACGTCCCCGGACATTGATTACGGGAGGAGCTGGATTTCTCGGGTCTCACCTGTGTGACAAGTTTATTGCGAATGGCCACGATGTTATTTGCATGGACAATTTTATTACAGGCGATCCGGCCAACATCGCACATCTTATTGGGAATAAACATTTCTCTTTCATCGAGCATGATGTAACCACCTATGTATATGTGGATGGTCCGCTCGACAATGTTTTACATTTTGCCAGCCCTGCGTCGCCCATCGACTACCTCAAATATCCTATCCAGACGATGAAAGTCGGCGCACTGGGTACACACAAGGCGCTGGGCCTGGCGAAGGCGAAGAAGGCCCGATTCCTGCTCGCATCGACAAGTGAAGTGTACGGAGATCCGCTCATCCATCCGCAACCCGAATCCTACTGGGGAAACGTGAACCCGATCGGCGCTCGTGGCGTGTACGATGAGGCAAAACGTTTTGCCGAGGCGCTCACGATGGCCTATCATCGGTATCATGGCATAGAGACGCGGATCGTGCGCATATTCAACACGTACGGCCCGAGAATGAGGATGGATGACGGTAGGGCTTTGCCGACATTCATGTGTCAGGCCCTTCGGGGCGAAGATATTACCGTTTTCGGAGATGGCAGCCAGACTCGTTCGTTTTGTTACGTGGCAGATCTGGTTGAAGGCCTGTATCGCCTCTTGATGAGCGATGAATCGGATCCGGTCAACATCGGGAATCCCGAGGAAATCACGATTCTTGAATTTGCGGAAGAAATTGTTCGGCTGACTGGAAGCGGATCGAAAATTGAATGCAAACCGCTCCCGGAGGACGATCCCAAAGTTCGACGACCCGATCTCACACGGGCGACAGATATTCTGAAATGGAAGCCTGTAATTTCTCGAGCTGAAGGCCTTGCGACCACACTGTCCTATTTCAAGGCCAAGATGGCAGAGCCGGTGGGCTGATTCCGGTGGGCTGACAGACAGACTCAGACATTTTCCTTCGCGCACAGCGCGGCCGTGGCGCGCCGGTGGGCTGAGCCGGCGAGTTGATCAGCGTATGAGCGACAATGTTTTGGAGCTCACCGATTCGCCGGCCTGAAGTCGGTAGATGTATAACCCCGACGGATTTTCTCCGGCATCCCAGATTACCTCATGTCGTCCAGCAGGAAAAGATCGAAACACAAGGGTTCGTACCTTACGGCCCAGCATATCAAAAATGGTCAATGAGACCACCTGCTCCTCACTCAGTTCAAACGGGATTATGGTTTGGGGATTGAACGGGTTGGGGAAATTCTGATATAAAACGACCGATGTGGGCAACTCAGTCGGATCGTTCGACGACGACTCTTCTTCACTCAGCGTTGTAATCAGTTGTTCGTCCGACCATACACCTTTTCCCGCGTCATTGCCAGCACGCACGCGCCAGCGGTACGTGGACTCGTAGTCCAGACCAGTCAGATCATAAGTGAGTTCGGTCAGCCCCTCCTCATCCACAATCGGAGAGAGATAGCCGTCATCCGATTCTGTGGTGACCTGGATCTGATACGTGAGCGCACCCGGAACAGGCTGCCAGGTAAGCTCCGGATTCACAGATACGCCTTCCGTACCGGTTTCCGCAACATCCAAAAAAGTGCGTTGCGGGGGAATATTTCCGGCATCGCCCACGATGATACTGAAAATCTGCCTGACCGTGCTGGTACCGTCAAATACGTCGACCAGGACTCGGTGCGTACCCTGGTCAGCAATCGAAGGCGTTCCAGAGAGCAGGGCAGTGCCGTCACCGTTATCCTGAAAGGCAGTCCAGGATGGCTGCGTTGCAAGGCTGATAAAGAGTTGGTCGCCATCCAGATCAATAACCCGGATGGTGTAGTTGTATGGAAGGTCGACAACCGCACCCGTTTCCGGCGTACTCACAAATTCGGACGCATCATTTACGGGTAAAACGTGAACGGTGACGTTTCCTGTGGAATGTGCTCCGTTCGGGTCCGTGATGGTGTACGTGAAATGGTCGACGCCGTTAAAATTCGATTCCGGCACGTACCGAAATGATCCGTCTCCAAAGGAGGTGACGGCCCCGCGACTCGCAGACGTAAAACTCACCACGGAGACTGATTCGTTGTCTGCATCGGTGTCGTTGAATAAGACGTCAATGATAACAGGGGCATCCTCGTCGGTCACCGCCACATCGAGCGCCGCAACGGGAAAATCATTCACGCTGATGATGGTTATCTCTACCCGGATAGCGTTGGAGATCCCACCAAGCACATCAGTGACAGTATACATGAACTCATCAAATCCGAAATAATTCGCATTCGGGAGGTATCGTATCGCTCCCGACGTCGGATCAATACTCTGAATTATTCCATGTGACGGAGGGCTGCTTATTGTGACGCTCTCGGGATCAAGCGCATCGTCGTTCGGGTCAATATCGTTGAGTAAAACGTCGATGACGATGAGAATGTCTTCGTCAGTTTCCACAATATCTGTCTGACCCTCCGGAATTGCATTTTCACTTACCTGGATCACGAATGATTGATTGACAATGCTTCCGTTCCCGTCGCTGGCTTCCATGACCACATTATGAATACCGCGGTTGATGAGAGCAGGAGTTCCCGACAGAGTTCCTCGTCCGGACCCCGTTTGAGTGAACTGCATCCAGCCGGGAATCGTTGCAACAGAAAGAGATATCACATCGCCATCGGGATCAGAGACTACTACTGCGTAGGTATACATTCTCTCCGGAGTAGCGAACGAGCCGGGAGTGGAATTAAATTCGACCGGGTCATTGACCGGGTTGATTTCAATGGTAACCGTGGCTGAGGACGATAAGCCACTGGAATCGGTGATCTTGTACTCAAATTGATCGTGCCCGAAGAAATTATTCGCAGGAATGTAAGTTACTGTGCCTTCCTGCTGTCTGATATCTGTGATCGATCCATTCGACGGCGTTGTTGTAATTGCGATGGTTGATGTCAACAAATTTTCGTCGACGTCAAAATCGTTCGAGCGCAGGTCGACCACGACATTGTTGTCTTCATCAGTCGAAGTGAAGTCATCTACAGCAACCGGAGCGTCATTCACCGCTGCAACAGTAATCGTAACGGTCGCTTCCCTGGATATGCTGCCGGTGATATCGGAAACCACATAGGTGAAGGAGTCGACACCAAAAAAATTCTCTGCAGGCTGGTAGACTATAGCCCCCGTCGATATATCGATTGAAACAATGGTGCCGCTGAGTGGCTGGCTCACAATTGTAATCGTCGCGACATCGAGCGGGTCTCCGTCCGGGTCATCGTCATTCAGCAGGACGAGGATTTCGACGCTGGTGTCTTCCGGCGTCGACGCGGCGTCATTCTGAGCATTTGGAGGCGCATTATCTGAGACGGTTACCGTCGTTGACAACACGTCTGTGCTTCCGGACGGATCTTTGACTTCCAGTGTCACCTCATGCACACCGACGTCAGCGCCAGACGGGATACCTGTCAGTGTTGCTGTATTGTTACCGTTGTCATTGAGCGAAAGCCACTCTGGTGCGATGAGAGTGGAAAACGTCAGTACATCTGCGTCAACGTCTGATGCGGAAACAAGGAAATCGAAGGGTTCCCCTCGCAGAGTGCTTGCTGGAGCTACTTCTGCGAAGATCGGTGGATCGTTGACGGGTTGCACGTTGATCTGTACACTTGCCACGTTGGAAAGCAGACCCAAATCGTCGCGAACCGTGTATGAAAAACTGTCAGTTCCGAAGATGTTCGCGTTGGGCTGATACGTGATGGCTCCGGTCGATTGGCTGATCTGAAGGATAATTCCACGCGTCGGGGACTGTACAATGACTACTGTTGAAGCAGCCAGACTCCCGTCCGTGTCAACGTCATTGGAGAGAATGTCAATGAGAATGGAACTGTCCTCAGTGCCCGGAGCCAAATCGTCGTTTGCAACTGGAGGGTCATTCGTTTCTGAGACGGTAATCTCAACGATAGCCTCGTTTGAAACTCCTCCGTTGATGTCCGCCACGGTGTACGTGAACGAATCTACTCCGCTGAAACCCGGTCCGGGCCGATACGTGACAATCCCGTTCTGTGTATTGAGTGTGAGAATGGTGCCGTTCGCCGGTGGACTCACGATGACCACCGAAGCCGGATTGAGGGCATCTCCTTCCGGATCAAAGTCATTCAATAAAATATTGATATCACGAGCAGTTTCTTCAGACGTAGTGGCAAAATCTCGCGTCGCTACCGGGGGAGCGTTGTCGATCACTTCGATGGAAAATGAGAGCTCAGCGGTTGCACCATGACCATCGTTGGCCTGTAGCATGAGCGCGTGTGTGCCCTGTTGCTGGGGCCCGGGGATTCCTGATATCGTAGCGGTTCCGTTCCCGAGGTCTGTGAGTGAGAGCCACGATGGAAGCAACGTCGCAGTAATGGTGACCAGGTCCCCGTCCACATCAAACGTTCTCACTACATAATTGTACTGCGTATTCTCAGCAACAGCAAACAGCGGTGTACTGGTGAATTCCGGTGCGTCGTTTACCGGATTAACGGCGATGGTAACCGTAGCCGGTTGCGAAGGCACGCTGTCGGTATCTGAGACGGTATAGGTAAATTCTGCCGGACCGTTGAAATCTGCTTCCGGTAAAAATGTGACGTGTCCGGTCTGAAGATTGATCGACGTGATGGTGCCTTTCGCCGGAGAGTTTACAATCAAGACGGACGAGGCGTCGAGCCCCGAGTCATCCGAGTCGTTGCCAAGTACGTTGATTGTAACGGCCACATCCTCGTTGGTTGAAACAGCGTCGTCCCGGGCGGTGGGCGGCATATTGCTGCTCGGCGGGGAATAACGAATACGAATACCCGAGTCCAGTAATCCACCCGCTGCAGAGACTTCTATGGAACTCGTGGACGTCATATCAACGGGACCGAACAGCGCGCCGGTAATGTTATCCGTAATCTCGAAAGTTCCCAGCCCTGCAAGCGCTGCGGGATCCCAGGAAATGACGATAGAGCCGGCTCCCGTGGCCGCTTGATACACGGCTCTGAATTCCCGCACGGCGCCCGAATCGTTCTTGATTTCGGTCAGATAGTCCTCTCCGTTCGAGCGAAGTCGTGCGTCGAAGGCGCCGGCAGGCGGAGGAGGTGGTGCAAAAAGGTCGAAGGCCGCGTCGAAGCCGTCCGTTGCTCCCGGGTTGATTCCGAATCTCAAAATCAAGGCGTTTACATTATCCGAGATGTTCAGAGCGATCTCAAACGATGCGATCTCAAACGATGCGATCTCAAACGATGCGATTTCAAACGATGCGATTTCAAACGGGATGTTTCTCGTCCGTCCCTTTGGGTCCAAGTATTTTTTCAAATCCGTGATCGGCGCGACTTCTATCGTGCTGCGACCGGTCGTTCGATTGATTTTACTGCGGTCAGCTTCATTCCGGGCCTCGGCGTGAAGCACAGGAGCCGCAGTGAACGCCATAAGTGTGAGGGCGAGAAGTGCGAGGGGGGGGAATACGCACCGCATGATATCCAAGATAAATAGAGGTTTACTGACCTCTTGATTATCGGCGTGATTGCCCGTTTCTTTATACAGAAGAGCGTGATGACGGACAGCGAATATGCTGGGATTTCCGGCACATGAAGCGCAGCCTATTTCATCAACAATAAAGTTTTTGTGCGTATAACCGCTCCGGCGCGCAGTCTATACAGATAGACGCCGCTTGAGAATCCAGAAGCGTCCCACCTTATTTCATGACGGCCGCTGCTTAGAGTCCGGGAGATCAGATCGGCCACTTTGCGACCCGTCATGTCAAAGATCGACAACGAAACGTGCTCTGGAGCCGGAATCTCGAAACTTATTGTCGTTGTCGGATTGAATGGATTGGGATAATTCTGATCGAGCGCGACAGATCCTGGAAGCTCATTTTCCGATTCTGTCGGAGTGTTTTGAACCGAGGCTGTCGAGAACTGACGGATGATTGACCACGAACCAAATCCTGCAGCGTTCTGGGCCCGAATTCGCCAGAGATACGATGTGCTTACGTCGAGCCGGTCGATCGCGCTGCTCACTTCCTCCGATGTCCATTCTTCCAGGACAGGTTGATCAAATGTTACATCACTCTCTCTCGCAACCTGCAGGTGATATCCAGTTGCTCGTTCGGCCGGCGTCCATGAAAGTGAGGAGTTCATTGCGACGTCGAGCGCAAAGTCGGCAGGAACAGAAAGTTCAGGTTGATCTGGTGCGAATACGACAGATGACCTGACCAGAATTCGTAAGCCCGAATCCAGGAGGCCTCCGGTTGTGGAAATATCCAGTGAGTCAACGAGAGTCATGTCTACAGGCCCGAACAGCGTCCCGTTAATATTGTCGACTATTTCGAAACTACCCTGAGCGGCCAGAAGCACTGGATCCCAATGCAGCACAATGGATCCTTGATCCATTTCGGGTTGGTAAAGAATCGTAAATATTTTTTGCTCCGGGCTGTCCGATCGTATGTCTATAAGGAAATCTTCTGCCCCGATTCGAGAGCGGGCATCGAAGGCGCCGACAGGCGGTGGCGGCGGCGCAAATAAATCAAATATATTCTCAAAATCATCAGATGCATCGGGGTGCACACCAATAATTATAGCTGTTTCATTCACGTTATCCCTTACGACTATCGAAGCCGATATCGCGGCTCCTGAGAAGCCACTCATATTGGGAAACTGTGGCTGAAGCCCTGGAGTGCCGGCCTTGAACGCTGGTCTTAACCCTGGGGCGCCGGCCTTGAACGCTGGCTTAAATCCTGGGGCACCGGCCTTGAACGCTGGCTGAAACACTGGAGTGCCGGCCTTGAACGCTGGCTGAAG
>JACZYD010000087.1 GCA_022571255.1 Bacteroidota bacterium | reverse complement strand
ATAGGCGAGGAATAGTACGTCTCCCCGGATTGCAGCTGTTGAAAAATGTCGAAGACGAGGAAGCTCGGCTTGAGTTGACGCGGTTTACTCGTACCCAGACTATCCTGACCGAGCTGAATAATAACGGTTTTGCACGTTACGTCCGTCATACCTTGAGGTCACAAACGAAAAAAACAGGGCAAAAGAAAATGCCCTGCTTTTTTACTCGATCAAGTTTTGCGACCTACGGTTGCCGCGGTCGTTCTAAAACGAATTTCGGATCTGGATTCCCGTATTCGAATCAGATCGCCTGAAATCAGTCGTCGTCTTTCTTTCCGTCCTCATCTTTATCCTCAAAGGCGTCGATGGAGCCCTTAATATTGTCTTCGACCAGATTCTCGTTTTCTCCACCCTTGTTGGCCGACTCGGGATTGACGAGCGTTCCATCTGCGGTACGAAACCAGGACGAGAGATCGATATTCATCGTTACGTTAAGAGCCTCTGGGATTACTCCGACAGTGATCGGCGGATTCAAATCGATTTCCTGTTCGTCCATAAGATCCTGCGTAAAGACAAAGTCAGAGCCATCGCATTGCCTCGTTAAAAATGTTACCGACGGCTCTCGTTTCCGGATTGGTTATTACAATGTACGACGAGTTCAATCAGGCCTGCATCGGGCAATGAATCACCCATGGCAAACTCGTGTTTGGGCCTTTCCAGTTACTCAAGGCGCCAGGCTTTGACGCGCCGCTGAAGAGTACGCAGTTTGTTGTTCGGGTATTTCAGCGGATGCGCGGCCTGCAAGCGTTCGAGAACTACCGTCTCGGACAGATACGGCGTCTCGTCAAGCCATGATTCTATCTGGTCCCAGTCTCCTTCGAAGGCATCAGGGTGTGATCTCCACCAGTGAATTTTCGCTTTCTTTCGTTTTCTTTTCGACTTTCTGTAGGTACGTTTTGGGCGTTCGCCTTCTTCGGCGGTTTTGAGTTGCGGAAGCAATCCTGAGCCTGAGTATGATTCGGCGCCGTCGCCGCTTATAGATCTGATAGCCCTCAGATCGTTTGGTGTGCTGTTACTTCGCTTCGAGCGCATCCTGATTTCTTTGTGTGCATGACTCCAGAGCTCGTCCTGTAACCTCTCGATCTTTGATAACAGATCAACCGGATCAAGACGTCGATATTCGCGCCGCAATTTGCGTTTAACGCGTTTCGGGATTTTTTCTGATGACAGAACCCGGTCGTATGGCGTCCGGGCCACGTCGTAGAGGCGGTGCGTCTTTGCTCCCAATCTGGATTTGGATAGTAGCCGCATGGGCGGCTGGAAGAAGTTCACGTACAAACGAATCACTTTGTAGAGCTCCGTGAGCACTCTTGCCGGCGCAAGGCCTTCGAAGCGTTCATAACCGACGAGGCGGCGAACCACATGAGTGTTCTTCTGCTCGACAAAACACTGATCGTTCTTTTTCCAGGGCCTCCACCGCGTAAACGTGATGCGTTCATTGAGGCAGTATTCGCAAGAGTTTGTACGTAATGAATTCTGGTCCATTGTCGGTATCGAGGCCGCGTATCTCGAAGGGGAATCGCTGGCGGGCCTCTTTAAAGGCTTTAATGACGGATTCTGCATCCTTGTACAGAAGTGCAAAACATTCCGTCCAGCCGGTCTCCACATCGGTAAGCACAAAACTGTTGATGAATGCACCGCCAGCGTATGCGCCGCAGTGCCATACAAGGTCTGCCTCAAGGTATCCTGGCCGATTTTCGGTCCACTCATCAAACGTACGCACCGGAATCAGCGTTTTGAGCATCGGGCTTGATCTTGTTCTCTGCACGCGGCTTGTTGCGCCTACGTGCCGGAATCGGTACAGAATGCGGTCCGCGGTGGATGCGCTCATCGAGAGAAGGAGGCGCCGAGTTTCGGCGTTTAGACTCAGGTGCCCATGTCTCTCAAGCGATTCAACAAACGTTGGCAGATAAGGAACCAGGCGTTTGGAACAGATGCAGTTGGCGGCTTTCGAGGGCGGTAACGAGCGCCGCCTGTACATCTTCGTTGTAAAGTCTCGGAGGTCGCGGCGCACGGAGCGCTGCCGGTTTCTTTTTTACAGAATTTCTGCCAAGCGTCCTGATGGCATGTTTCCGGTGATACCCAGCAGCAGAGGCGAACTCATCCAGAATTTTCTTCTTCTTTTTTCGTGGAGATTTTCGGTATCGCGCCTTTATCGAATCACATAATTCTCTTCTTGCTCTCAAACTCATTCGTTTCCTCATTCTCTGCTTCTCGTGGGTCTGGATCGTCCGGAGTCCCGGACTTAAACCACCAAGAACAGGAAGGAAACAGAAGCCTCAGTTGGGTAACATTTTCTAATGACGCAAGATGTCCTATGTCACCCGGCAAATCAAACTTGTTTTCGAGTACGAGAACGAATCCCGTTTTTCAAACGATTCCCGAAACAATTTTAACGCTCACTCGGTGGGGATGGTCCTGTTTTATCAGTTAAGGTAGTCGTCTGAAGACGCGAGGTGAATCGCTCGGTTAAAGACCCCGGCCTTTGATTCTGAAGTCCTGCATACGAATCCTCATGCAAGGCTATTCGGCGTATTAAATCGCCAGCCATTTATCCCGGGCTGTGGAATGAAATCCTCGTCTGAAGCGTCCAAGTAGAGCGTGCCGTTGCGGATTGGTCCGGGCCCTTAGCGTCCGGGAATTCAGACCGATCGTGGCGGTCAAAAATTTCGAAGGAGATGCCCCGATCGCCTTTTTCGCCGGAGCACCGAATGCATCATTTACCGGAGGATTTATCATGATCGCAAAATCACTGTTCAATTCAGCATCTGTTTGTACTGGTGTCACTCGCACCACGGTCGTCGGCGGTGACGCGGGTGCCTTTTGTACTACCGTTGCCGTCTTCCTGATTTCGGGCTTCAGCGTTGCGATAGCACCGGCCCCAGCAACGGCCCAGACCGAGCCCGTTGACACCGAGGCAGTGGAAATGATTAAAAAGGAGGGGCTCGAGAACAGCCATGTCATGAACTATCTGAGTTGGATGACGGATGTCTACGGCGGTCGGTTGACCGGGTCACCGGCTCTTGACGGAGCGACCGAATGGGCGCTTTCCTCGATGAAGGAATTAGGTCTGAAGAACGTACACAAAGAAGAGTGGGGCCCATTCGGCCGTGGCTGGACTGTGGAACACATGAGTATCCAGGCCAGCACCGAGTATGGGACGATGTTATTGACCGCCTATCCGAAAGCCTGGACGCCCGGTACAGATGGTCGAGTATCGGGCGAGGTGATTCACGTAAAGGCCGACACAGCTGAGGAGCTTGAACAATATCGGGGCCGGCTTGCAGGTAAAATCGTGTTGATTCAAGAGATCCGGGAAGTGGAAGAGCCGTTCGGCCCGACCGCCCGCAGGCTTGAGGATACCAACCTGCTGACAATGGCAAATGCCAGCCAGAGATCGCGCCGGGGCGGAGGGCGTCGTCGATTCCAGAGGACGGAGGAGCAACGTGCCCGGTTTGAATTTCAGCGAGAGCTCAACAACTTCATTTTTGCCGAAAAACCACTCGCTATCCTCGATCGGGGATCGAAAGGGGACTACGGGACCATTTTTGTATCCAGCGCCGCCGTTCCATCGCCGGCTAACGCTGGAGGCGGCTTCCGAGGAGGTATACGCGCCTGGGATGTGTCCAAACCCGAAACCGTACCGCAATTGACACTTGCCGTCGAACACTACAATCGCATCATGCGGCTGATTGCTCTCGGTATTCCTGTAGAAATGGACCTTGACCTGCAGGTCGCTTTCGACGACAGCGATCCGATGGAATACAATATTATCGGAGAAATCCCGGGTACCGACCCTGAGGTTGGAGACGAGGTGGTGATGATCGGCGCGCACTTTGATTCATGGCACGCAGGGACCGGGGCGACAGACAATGCGTCGGGCTCATCCGTAATGATCGAAGTGATGCGCATCATGAAAGCCGTCTACGCAAAAAAGGGCACGGGTCCGCGCAGGACTATTCGAATTGCCCTGTGGACGGGTGAGGAGCAGGGTCTTATTGGATCGCGAGCCTATGTGAGCGAGCATTTTGCGGAGTCTGCTGGACGCGGCCAGCCGCCAACGAAGTTTCATCCTGAATATGACAAGCTTTCAGCATATTACAATATGGACAACGGTACCGGAAAGGTTCGCGGCGTATATATGCAGGGAAACAACAAGGTCGCACCGATTTTTCGGGCGTGGCTGGCACCCTTCAACGATATGGGAGCAGCTACTCTGACGATCAACAACACGGGTGGTACCGACCATCAATCTTTTGACGGAGTGGGCCTGCCCGGTTTTCAGTTTATTCAGGAGCCGATCGCTTACGGTCCAAAAACGCATCACTCGAATATGGATGTGTACGACCATGCCATCGCCGAGGATCTGATGCAGGCCGCGACGATTATTGCGTCGTTTACATATCACTCGGCAGAACGTGACGATATGATGCCCCGAAAGGAATTACCGACCGCGACTCGGTCCCCCAGGACGAACTGAGAATTTCTGATCCCGGAAATGGCTCCTCATATATTCGAGAGTGACGCTGACATCGCCGTGGCTCCTGACATCGCCCGGGCGACCTGAAAGCAGAGTGGTCTGGCTCGAAATTGTCGGAGCTTCAAAAAGATCAAGCAAGCTTAACACTTGCCCGAAATCTCCGGCGATCCGGTTGGACAAACGGAGGGCCAACATAGAGTGGCCGCCGAGGTCAAAAAAATCATCTTCAATTCCGATTATTTCTATATCCAGGAGTTAAGACCAGATCTTCGCCAATCTGATTTCATAGTCCGTATCGGGAGTTATGAATTCGATGGTGAGCAGATCTCGACCGCGAACCGGCTCCGGTAATCGGGCATAAATGATCTTGCCATTTGGCGAAAGGGGGAGTTCTTCCAGTTGGACAATTGCGCTCGGCACCATGTAACGCGGGAGTCGACTTTTCAGGAATGAAATCAATGACGATGATTGAAATTGACCGGGCTCGCTCGGCGCGACGTAGGCGACAATCCGCTGATCACCGAGACTGTCTGGCCCGAATCCAACCGCTGCAAATTCAACGGCCGGGCAACTTCGAAGGACCGATTCGACGTCCGCTCGCTCTATCCGGTATCCACGGATACTGATTTGTCCTTCTTTTCGACCCGTGTACATAACGTTTCCTTCCGCGTTGTAATACCCGAAATCACCGGTTTTATAAATCTTGTCGTCTCTGGTCTCTGAAATCTCTTCGTCTCTGGTCCCCGAAATATTGTCGTTTCTGGTCTTTGAAAACGAGTTTTGGACAAATCGTTGGTTTGTCAATTCGTCGTCAGACAGGTATCCAAGGGCAAGATGCGGGCTTCTGATACAGATTTCTCCGATTTCGAACAAACCGGAAAGTTGATTCACTTTATTCAACACCAGCAGCTGAACATCTTTCATCCCACGACCAACCGGGATTCGCGATGTATCGCGCAAGGTGTTATCCAAAATTTGACCGCGCCCTGTTCTTGGAATCTCGTAATATCCAACTGCCCGCTGCGTCTCCATCGGCCTTGAATTCCTCGCTCAGATCTGCTTCCACAAGAAGCCCCGGCACCTCATTTGCCACTTTTTCTATGGGCTGACCATTGGCGACGGGAAAACTGGTCCGAAGTACCTGATGTCGGTTAACAAATTCCCTGAAAGCGAGCAGCAACGTGTTCCCGTCGATTGCCCCTGATTCTCAACGCTTTGCGTATCAAAAAAGGGCGGGATCCTGCTCAAGTTGGTCAGCGAGCCACAATCTTTCCTGGCTGAATGAGAGATCGGCCGCACCTGTTTCAGAGGTGTTGTTCACCCGTTGTTGAAGGTGCTCGATCAATGCCGGTTTGTGTCTCGCGATGGCCTCGCGTAACTCGGCCGTTAATGACTCTTTCCTGGCCTTGCAGATGATGGACTGTCCGTCCGTCGATACGCTTATTCCTGCGCTCTCGAGCTCGGCAATCAATCTTGACGCCTGAGACTCGTTTCTCACGCGGTACGATTTGATTTTAGTCTTCATCACAAACACGGGTAAAAAGCTCGCCTCTCGTAGCGGTTGTGCCTTCCAACCTCAGTCACAGCAGAACGCACCGTGTCGGGTGTGAAAAGAAGAGTTATAAGCCGCCCTGGATTTGTTGAAAATATAAACAAGTTCTTTGGGCAAAATATTATTCAAGCCGGCTGCGAGAGTACAAAAGACCGCATGCAATTACTGAAACGATAGTGCTGTCATTTTTGGTCATTCAATGTCATCGTCGCGCGCCCCGGGGCTGTATCTATCAAATCGGCGGTATCTACTAAAACTACAGTGTCTGTCAAAACTGACGTATCTATCAAAACGGTAGTCTCTATCAAAACGGTATCTATCAAAACTGATGCATCTATCAAAACGGCAGTCTCTCGCGGGATTGATTTTACAAAATCTATGTCTTACTTAGGCGTAGCGCTTTCGAAAAGACAATCATGTCATTCGCCGACAAAATCTTTCGACATGTACCGGCGGTCTTCGCCGCCGTCATGTTTGTATTCATCGCCGTCTTGACATGGCTGGGATGGGTACTCATCGAGCAGGACGGTAATCTGGAGACCCAGCGGAAACGAGATACCATCGAAACTTCTGTTTCGAAAGTTTCTGCCATCTTGACAGCGCGGATCGCCGGCCAACAGCGGGCGCTGAGACAATATTTCTTTGAGTGGCCGCAGACAATGGACTCTCCAGATTCTGGTGAGGACTTACCATTTCCCACTGCCGGAGTCACGCTATTGTTCAAAGAGGGTGGTGTGGAAACGTATCCTGATTCGGCTCTGAGATTCCTTCCCGTCGGCGGTGATCGGGAGATTGGCGGCGTTCGTTTTAATGAAGCGGACCGAGTGCATGGCGAAGCGGACCGAGTGTTCAATGAAGCGGACCTGCTGGAGTTTAGACGAAAAGACCTCCATGGTGCCTCGCAACTTCTGATCGGCTATTTGAAGCATCCGGATCAGGATATCCGGGCCGAAGCGCTTGTCCGGCTGGCAAGGATCAGACGAAAACAGAGCAGGAGTGAGGATGCGCTCGAACTGTATTTGAAATTGGCTCAGATATCGAGTGCCCGTGTTGCCGGTATACCAGGGACGTTGTTGGGGCGTTTTGGTCGATGTGCCATTCTTGAAGAGCAAGGGTCGTTCGATAAACTCGCCAATGAGTCACGTCTCCTGGGCGCATCGCTGCTCAGCGGCGGCCATCGAATCGGCGGGTCTACGTACGAGTTCTACGCTCAGTCTACCATAGCGTGGGCTTTGAGAGCAGGAATAAGCGCCGAGGCGGAGTGGGTCCGATCCTTAATCACACCGCACGTTTTTTCTGACGCTGCGGTCATTCTTTCTGATATTCGGACCGCCTGGCGAAACGGGAGAGAATCGTCTGAGGGAATCCGGTCGGCTTACATCAATGGCAATCTTGTCATAATGCAGTGGTACGGTGCGGTAGATAAGTTTATTGGAACAATCAGTGATTCGTTGACTGTTCGGGATCTCTGGTTCAACGCGCTCACAACGGAATTCAGAGAAACGGGCATCGGACAATCCGTTACGGATGGTTCGGGGAACCTCCTTTTTTCGATCGGACACCCGGATGGTAATATCCGGGCCACTCGAACGCTGGCGTCCGCCGAACAGACCTGGACGATCAACTCATATGTGACAGCATTATTGGTGTCAGGATTACCTAATCGCAGTCGCAGATATTTATTGCTCGGTGTTCTTATTCTGGTCATTGGAATTGTAGCCACGTCTACCTATTTCCTGTCGCGAGCTTTAAAGCGGGAACGGGAAGTCTCGCAACTGAAGTCCGAATTTGTGTCTGCCGTATCCCATGAGTTTCGCACGCCCCTTACATCGATGCGCCAACTGACGGAAATGTTGTCCTCGGGCCGTGTCCAGTCGCCTCGACAGGTACAGGAATATTACTCTATTCTTTCGAAGGAGTCGCAGCGATTGTCTCGCCTGGTGGAAAGTTTGCTCAATATGGGCCGAATGGAGGCGGGCGGATACCCGTACATATTCGAAGCACATTGCGTGGGAGACCTCGTAAATGAAACGGTCGACGAATTTAAAAGCGAAATGTCGGTCGATCCGGGGTGTATTCAGGTGACCATTGATACGGACTCGCTGTGTAATCTGGATAGAGACACGTTTAAAATTGGATTGTGGAATCTTCTCGACAATGCAGTGAAGTATACAGGCGACCATCGAGACATTCGGGTTGTCGTTTCAACGCAGGAATCAGACGTCTCTGTGAGTGTAACGGATAATGGTCAGGGAATTACGATGTCGGATCGGAACCGTGTTTTCGAAAAATTTGTTCGCGGGTCGGATGCGGTTCGAGTCGGCACGAAAGGAACCGGGCTGGGGCTCTATCTGGCAAAAAAAATCATGGAGCAGCATGGGGGAAGGATTACCCTTGAAAGCGAAGTCAACAAAGGCTCAACGTTTCGTTTGATCTTGCCGAGAAGCAAGCAATTATGAAAGAGCGAATTCTCATTGTCGAAGACGAACCGTCCATTGCGCTCGGACTTGAAAACGACCTGGTGTTGGAAGGATACGAAGTGACGGTCGTGGGCGACGGCAACACTGCCGTTGAGCGGGCCCTCACGGAAGAATTTGAGTTGATGATTCTTGACGTCATGTTACCCGGAAAGTCCGGATACGATGTGTGCAGGGCCGTCAGAAAAAGCAAACCGTTTCTTCCGATTCTGATGCTGACTGCCAGGGCTCATGAAGCCGAGAAGGTCCTCGGTCTGAATATGGGAGCCGATGATTACGTAACCAAACCATTCAGCCCGCTCGAATTGAGGGCCCGAATCAAAGCACTCTTGAGGCGCTCCTCTTTATCGGAGCACACACCACTCACATTCGGGCCGTTTACGATGGACTTCGAAGGAATGGAGATTCGCTCGGGGGAAAAACGCCTGGACCTGACACTGCTGGAATTCAGGGTACTGGCAGCGTTGGTACAGAACCAGGGGCGCGTGATTTCCCGAGATCATCTACTTGACCTGGTATGGGGCGCAGACGTTATTGTGAGCGACCGGGCCATCGATACCCATATAGCCAACATCCGCAAAAAACTGGGACCTGCCGGCTCGAAATTCATTTCGAGTGTCCGGGGGATGGGCTACCGATTCGAGGAATAGCCTCAACTGGTGAGATCACCGTCGTGGGCAGGCATCCGACTCCGTCCATATCATACCCGATTGTCAGGATATCCTGACAATATGCTTCCTCTTCTCTGACAATGGGTGATTATCCTCTTCATGCTCAAAGGTTTTTAATACCGAATCTCCGATTCGCAATCATTCTGAATCTCCGATTCGGAATCCAACCGAACCTCCGACTCACCATCACCCTGACACCATGAAAAAACTGATCTCAGCGCTCAGCGTTTTATTATTGGGTTTTATGTACTCCGGCTGCACCGAGAATTCTCCAACCCAAGTTTCGGAGGATCAGGATCGGACTGCCATAGAAGATGGATCTTTTGTTGCGGGCGATGTCGCAGCACTCGGCAAGGGGCGTGTAAAATGTGAAACCTGGCCAGATTGCCCCAAGGAAGGCGATAACTCCAGCGGCGTTGAATACGAAGTAAAGGTAGTGATCTTTAATAGCGGCGACCTGGAGTCGTTTTGCCCCGGGTTTGCGAGCAATAAACTCAATGGTACATGGTTCACGTCTGTTTGCCCCGACGCAACCGGCGACGACGACCCTCCTTTAACACCGTTCGATTATACTCCGAAAGATCCTCCGGCAGATGCCCCGCCAAATGTCACATTCAAAGGCAATGGTTCCATTTTCATTGATGTAAGGAAAAGGACCTACCGTTTTTGGTTATGGGAGACAGATAATCGTAGCGACGTGTATGAAACGCTAACCCAGTTTGAAGCCGATCTTACGGAAAGTGAGGGAGTGATTACCTTACATATTCATGAATCACTCGAAATGTGCCGAAAGGTAAAAAATCAAATGCTTTGTGTCGGCAAGGTCAATTTCGGCGACGTTGTTTACACGCCGAAGCCAATTTAGCGGGACCACGCAAACTCCAATGTAAGGGCGGCCACTCAGACGTCAATGTGGCGGGGCCACCCAAACGGTAATGAAAAACCAATCCACGGTCGTTCGGTATGAAGCGATTCTGCGGGCAACTTGCCCTTCTCGCATTCGTGATGATCGGCCCCGCTTATGCGCAGAGAATTGCCGATGCCTCGTTTATATTAGAACAAGCAGTTCACGCCGAGGTGGTGACTGGCGATATCGATCAGGCCATTCTGCTTTATCGTCAGGTTGCTGAATCTGCGTCGGCAAGCCGGGAAAACGTTGCAAAAGCACTTGTTTCGCTCGGCGGCATGTATGAGTTGATTGGCTCAAACAGGGCCGAAACGGTTTTCGAACGGGTTGTATCAGAATTTTCTGATCAACCGTCCGCATTCTTTGCTGCACGCGATGGCCTTATCCGAATATCCGGGTCGGCCTTCGACGGGCGACCTCTAAATCCTGTCACCAGACAGGACTATACACTTGTAATAGAAGACCTGCCCGCATTCGACGACGCTTCCGAGAGGACATACGATTTTTCTCCCGATGGATCTATTGTCGTCTTGAGTGCCCCTGCTCTTGGATACAGAAAAGAAAAGGACGCAGTCGTGCGAAGTGAACTCTATTTCATGGATGTAGGGAGCAGTATTCTAAGGCCGGTGGCAGAAAATGACTGGAACTGGGAATTCCAGAGTTTTCCGAGGTGGTCGCCGGACGGCCGTAAAATTCTTTTTACAGGACATAAGCGCTCAGACAGCGGCGAATCGGCCAGGGGGTTGTCTTTTGTCGAACTGTCAACGGGAACGGTAAAACTGATCCGGACACTGGGCGACAACAAGGGCGTTGTGTGGATGCCGAACAGCAAAGAATTCATTACTCTAACCACCAACGGCTTCGACCTTAATTCAATCGATGGATCGATTGTCCGCCATTATGATGCCACGGTCAATTATTTAACTCAGACCGGCGATGTGTCCCAAGACGCAAGATATCTTTTGTATCACCGCGCGCGAGAAGGATCGGAAATCCAGTCTGAAATTGACATCTGGATGTTGGACCTGAAGACGGGTGAACAAATCCAGATAACTGACGACGATGGATTCGAGGGATGGCCGACGTGGAGCCAGGACGGGAAAAGTATTTTTTACGCGTCCGGTTCGGCGTCAGTCCGAAATATCTTCAAGAAAAACATCGGGTCCGATTCGGACACTGAGAAGATAACATCATACACTAATGTGAAGGTTGTTTTCCCCCGTGTATTGCCCGAGCATGGCCAGTTGACGTTCGCACTGATGCAGGAGAACTCAACCATTCTGCTGGCCCGAACCGAATCGCTGGACTCTCCAACAGAATTGGTGCGTGGGATCCTCCCGTCCCTCAGTCCGGACGGAAGAACGCTTTATTATCTGGATAATGAATCGGGACGGACCGGAATCTGGTCGGTTTCGTTCGACGGTCAGGATCCAAGGCAGCTTGTTTCAGGAAAGGTTTCCACCTCATACGCGAGGCAATCATTCCTGTCGCCCGAGGGAAAAACCATCGCCTATTTTCTTATACAAGAAGATCAAACGATGCTCTTCACGATGCCGTCAGCCGGTGGTAGCGCAAGGAAACTGTACACGGCCGAAAACCAGCAACAACTGGTTCCGTCCTGGTCACCGAATGGCAGGGAGATCGCGTTCGTAGACGGTCCGAACCTCATGGTTATCTCTTCAGCAGGGGGAGACTTGCAGATTTTGGCTTCGGCAAAAAGCTGGGAAGGTTGGACCCTCGAGTGGTCACCGGACGGGTCTCTTATCGCCGGGTTTGGATATCTGGAGGGCGAAACCGAGAACATTCTGTTTCTGGTCAATCGTGAGACGAAGGAAATCAAACGCCTCACCACCCCCGACGAATCGTCGTACAAAGAAATTCTGGACTGGCATCCGGATGGTGACCGGATCAGCTACATGTATTACGATATGAATTATGAAAATGACGGGTCTCGTATCGTACCAATCGACGGTGGGAAGTCCACCGCTCTCGCCAATATGCCCGATCCCATGTGGGACTACATGGGTATCTGGGGCCCGGATTCAAAATACTATTTCTTGAGCACGCCACGAGGATCAGGAGGATTCTGGGGGCTCTATTCCGTGGATGAAAACACGGGTGTCTACGAAACGGTCAGGGCGTACAACGGCAGAGCAATTTCGCTTCCGTCCTGGGATGAGAATGGCTCAACCATGGTCTGGTCGGAACTGACATCCAGCCGCCAACTATGGATGCTCACGGATCTCAAATAAGAAGTCCGATCCCGCTCGATCATATTTTGCGAATATTTTTTCTACTTGATTTCCGCCAGGAATTCGGACACTTTTTCCAGACCCGTTTCCAGAATTTCAGTGGCGTTTGCATATCCAATTCGCACAAATCCTTCCATTTCAAACACACTTCCCGGCGTAAACAGAACTCCTTTGGAGTCTAACAGCCGGACGCAGAATTCGCGCGAAGAAATATCGAGGTTGTATTTCAACAATGCAGTTGTTCCCGACTGAGGTTTGACGTAAGAAATTTGCGGTTCAGCACGCACCCATTCGTCCAGAATTCGGAGATTGGTTCGTGTCAATCCGTGGTTTCGACGTAGTATTGCTGCCCGGTTTTCAAGCGCCAGGCAGGCGAAATAATCGTCGATCATACTGACGCTGATCGTATTGTAGTCTCTGTGGACGACGACTTCCTCTATGAAATCTTCGGGACCGGCTATCCACCCCAGCCTGAGTCCCGCAAGAGAGTATGACTTTGACAATCCGCCCGTACTGATCCCTTTCTCGTAGAGGTCGGCCATCGACGCCGTGTAGCCGTCCCCCTGCTGATCCATGCCACGATACACTTCATCGCACAACACGTACGCATCACATTCACGCGCGATCTCGGCGATTTCCACCAGAGATGATTCATCGACCAACGATCCTGTCGGATTGTTGGGATTGTTGATCACGATCAGCCGTGTGTTCGCTGTAGCGAGTCGCCGAAGCTCTTCGAGGTTCGGCAGGAAATCATTCTCTTCGCGAAGCCACAGAATATGCATATCCGCCCCGTAGCTCTCCGGAATCGAATAATGCTGCTGATAGGTGGGTAAAACCGAAATCACATGGTCACCGGGAGAAACAAGGGTTACGTAAACGAGTGCATTGGCTCCGATTGCGCCGTGGGTAACCACGATATTCTGACAGTGTTGTGCGGAATACAACTCGCAAATATTCTCGCGAAGTCGATCGGACCCCCGAATGGCCCCGTAATTCAGTCGCATGGGCAGCAGGTCATCCAAAACGCTGTCCCGCTTGTCACAAAGGTCCAGAAGCTCTGCGATCGTGAGCGATTGGACGCACGTTTCTGCCAGGTTGAATTGGCAGGTATCCTCGAATTCATTCATCCAGGTTTCGACGCCAAACTCCGTTATTTTCATGGATCGTAACGTATTGAGATGTTTAGGGGGCCCGATGATCGACACGCGGCAACTCGCAATCCTGGTCTCTTGCCGACGAAAAGTTGAAGGCCAATGTAGTACAGATGCATTGACGCCGGCAAATAGGAACAGCCTTGAGCGGTTCAGTGTGCACATCAATATGCCGGGTCCTTACGGTCAATGCCCGGGTGCTTACGGTCAATGCCCGGGTGCTTACCTTTTCCGTCAGAGACAATCATACATCATTGGACAAGGAGATCATCAGAGATGAACATGTTCAGAGCATCTTATTCATTCTCGCTGTTGCTTTCGCTGATTGCTGCTATGGGTATTGCAGCGTGCACGGACACAGAAATCACGACGACGCCTGTCGAAGTCGATGGAATAAATAACACGGTCATGGTAACGGGCGATATGCTGATCGGCGGGCAGCCTACCCGGGAAGCGCTGATGAAATTGGCTGATGAAGGGTATACAACGGTTATTACTGCCCGGGGCGATGGTGAAATCAGCTGGGATGAAAAGGCGTTTGTTGATTCTCTCGGGATGCGGTATGTGAGTATCCCCATGCCCGGTCCTGACTACGCAATCACCGATCAGCATATTGAGGAATTCGACGAAGTGATACGCACAAGTGACGGCCCTATTCTGTTTCACTGCGGATCGGGGAATCGGGCCGCAGGTCTCTGGGGGGTCTGGCTGGCCGAGAAAAAAGGATTGTCACCTGCGGCAGCCCTCGAACTTGCGGAAAAAGCGGGTATGACCAGGGTCCGCCCGGTTGCTGAGCGCAGACTTGGCGTCGAAACGGAGCTGTAGACTTCGAGCCGGGCGCATCACGCGATCC
>JACZYD010000196.1 GCA_022571255.1 Bacteroidota bacterium | reverse complement strand
TCAGGTCCGCGACCGGTGTTGATTGCCGACGCTCGAGCCCGGATATTGATTATCGGACAGGCTCCCGGGCGCCGGGTCCACGCCTCCGGAATTCCCTGGGACGACCCGAGCGGGAAACGGTTGCGCGAGTGGATGGCCCTCACCAGAGAAGAGTTTTACAATCCGAGCCTCGTGGCTATTGTGCCCATGGGATTCTGTTATCCGGGAACCGGCTCAGGCGGTGATCTGCCGCCAAGGCCTGAGTGCGCACCCGAGTGGCATGAGACCGTTCTCGACGGCCTCCCGGATATTCGGCTCACCGTGCTGATGAGCGTTTATGCGCTGCGGTATTATCTTAAGGATCATCGGAAAAGAACCGTCACACAGACGGTGAAATCATGGAAAGAGTACGCTCCGGCCTTTATCCCTCTTCCTCATCCCAGCCCGCGAAACAATCGGTGGCTGAAAAACAATCCATGGTTCGAGACGGAAGTGATACCAGAGCTTCGAAAGAGAATCCGGCAGGCTTTCGACGAGTGATCTGTCCTTATCGCATGGCGTTGATCGTCTTGTACGCTCTGTCCGTATCCGGTTGCCGGTCACACGACGCTCGACAACTGAATTCGGCCACGCTGGTGCCGGACGAGAGGCTGATTGGGCATTTTATAGATGATTACGGAATACGATACTCGATCTCCAGCTCCATCTGGCGCCAGCACCCGGGTACAGTGTATCACATCGATTACTGGGACGCAGCCGGCCAGTTCATCATCGCCCGCAATGACGAGTCAAATTCCGGAAATCCTGGCTTGTGGACCCGTATCGACTGGACGATTCTCGAAGATTCAGGCCCGTATATCTGGGGATTTTGTCTGACAGTTTATGATGCGCGTTCATCCACTATCGCGGCGTCAGCGGTACCGGCCCTGCGAGAAACACCCAGAAGCGGCTGCAACGGATTTCCCTTCTCGAGAATGCAACGCGAGGCAGCAAACGATTGAGTCGTCACGAGATGTCTTGCGCGGATTCTCTTGTCCTCGGGAAATCGCAAGGTGCTGTCAGGCGGCGCCGACGGGGCAGGGGCGGCGCCAAAAGGGCAGGGGCGTCACGTAAAGGCGGCGCCGACAGGCCTACTTCATCTTGCTCTGGATATACTCCAGCGCGGCTTCCCGTTCGCCTTTTACGAGCAAGATTAGCATATCACCCGGTTTCGCCCATTCAAAAGCCGCCCGTACGCCGTCCATCTCACTTCCGTAAACCGCCACATTCTCGGACTCCACATCGCAGAGCATGAGTTCGTCATACAGGATTCGCGGAACACCTCCCGGCCCGAGTTCGCGTTCATATCCCACGGCGTCGGTGAGCAGTATACGGTCTACCCCGGCCTCTGCAGCCGAACGGGCGAGATTCCTGATTTCGCGGTCCGTCCGGTCACCGGCCGCTCCGAGCGTAATCAGCCGGCGACGTGGTTCGAGCGCCTCCGTAGTCTCCAGTATTGCATCAAGTCCGTGCTGATTATGGGCAAAATCCAGCAGGACCGTCACGCCACCGACGTCGAAATAATTACCCCGGCCAGGGTTGGTCTCAGGGTCACTCTGGAATGACAAAAGTCCTTCCCGTATGATTTCAGAAGGAATCCCGAGCTCGAAGGCCACCGCGGTGGCTGAAATACAATTGTAAACGTTATAGGTCGCACGACCTTGAAGGGTCAGAGGAATGTCTGCGACCTCGCAGATCTCTATCGTTACGCACGCGCGCCGGAAAACAACAATTCCCCCATCAACGACGCACACCGACCCCCCGGCGTCAGTGTGCCGACGAATCACATCAGAGTCGGGGTACAGACTGAACCAGCAAATTCTCCCCCCACCCTCGACCTCGTGCTCGCACGGGGCGTACCTTACCAACCCCTCATCATCCGCATTGAGAATCAGCACACCGTCCTCACGCACTAGATGACGAACGATCATTTTCGCTTCGATAAGATCGTCCAGCGTGTGAATGCCATACTGACCCATGTGGTCTTCGGCAACATTGGTAATAAGCGCAACATTGGCCCGCCCGACACCGGCCCCTCGACGCAGGAGCCCGCCTCTCGCTACTTCAAGAATGCCGACTTCGACGCGCGGGTCACGCAGCACAGTACGCGCACCACCGGGTCCTGAATAATCACCTCGGTCAAGAATATCGTCTCCGACACGTATCCAGTCTGTGGATGAGGTTCCGGGAACCTTCCCCCAGCAATTCACCATCTGCCTCAATATCCTGACATTGGTAGACTTTCCATTGGTTCCGGTAACCACGGCGACCGGAATATCGGCGAATTCGGACCAGTCCAGATCTTCGGAACGCGGAAGAGAGTCCGTCGCCCATGTTTTTGAATGTCTCCCCAAGCCGAGCGACACAAAATCGTCGTCCCAGAGAAACGTGGTGTTTTCAGCGGCAGCCTTCCGCATCAGGGCCATCATCGCGGGATTCTTCTCGTCGTCGGCCATAGTCCGAAAAAACTCAACCTCCTCCAGATTCTGCCCGGCATGATCGCCTTTCTGCCTCGCGACTGCTCGTTCCCACGCTTTTTCGGAAGCTTCAATCACCGTGTAAAGCTGATCGACAGGGCCCGCCGCCACAAGCCAGGCACCAGCTCTGCGAAGACGTATGCGGAGAGGAAAACCGCTCCATCCGAGCTGTTTCTGTATCGCTCTCATTTCCTCTTTCCAGAAAACGAGAACACCATCCTCCCGCTTCTCGAACTCGACATCGAGCAGAGCGCCCGGCTTTTCCCACACCAGATTCGGACCCGTCAGCCGACGAGAGTCGATAAGTTCCATGGTATCAACCGGCTGTCTCCATATGACGAGATTCCAGTTTTATTGAATATCAATCGCTCTCTTCACGCGCAAGCCTGACGCCTCGCTCATCCCTGATGAGATGGACCGAGGCATCGAGTACGTAATCGTTGACTTCAGGCCGTTCGATCTGTACTGCCTCTTCTTCATTGGAATCTGACGCCGCGCTACCTTCACCGACATCAAAATTGATGATCTGTTTCCAGCATCTGGCAGTATCATCACCAAAAACAAGCAGCAGATCCCCGGATCGGGCTGTTTGGAGCGCAGCATCCATGCATTCCTGCTCGTCCGGGATGACC